>NZ_JBHVAK010000145.1:0-1019 GCF_042667085.1 Nocardia sp. NPDC057353 | reverse complement strand
GCTTCACCACAACCCGGAGGCCTTCGTGTCCCACGCTAACGCAGCCCTGACACCACGCGCACGACTGCGCCTGGCCCAGCTGGTCATCGATCGCGGCTGGACCTGCACAGCAGCAGCGAAACTGTTCATGGTGTCCCCACGAACCGCCAGGAAATGGGCCGACCGCTACCGCGTCGAAGGCCCGACCGGGATGGGCGACCGCAGCTCACGCCCCACCATCCAGCCGAGCAGAACACCTCCGCACCTGGTACGACGCGTCGTGGCATTGCGTTGGCGGCACCGGTTGGGCCCGGTCCAGATCGCGGGCCGACTCGACATGGCGGCCTCGACCGTGCACGCGGTACTGGTGCGATGCCGGATCAACCGATTGTCACGGATAGATCGCGTCACCGGCGAACCGCTACGCCGCTACGAACACGACCGTCCCGGCTCGCTGATCCACGTCGATGTCACCAAGTTCGCCAACATCCCCGACGGCGGCGGCCACCGCTACCTGCACCGCAGCCAGAGCAAGGCGAACGCTTGCGCGACCGCACGCCGAACCGGCCGGCGCGGCGCCGCCTACCGGCCCGTCATCGGCACGGCCTACATCCATACCGTCCTCGACGACCACTCCCGTCTGGCCTACGCCGAGATCTGCACCGATGAGAAAGCAGTCACCGCGATAGCGGTGCTGCACCGGGCGGTGGCCTGGTATGCCGAGCGCGGTGTCACTGTCGAGAAAGTGTTGTCCGACAACGGATCAGCCTACAAATCTCACGCCTGGCGTGATGCCTGCGCCGAGCTCGGCGTCCGGCACAAACGGACCCGCCCCTACCGGCCGCAAACCAACGGCAAGATCGAACGCTTCCACCGGACACTGGGCGAGGGCTGGGCCTACGCCCGGCTCTACGACTCGACCGAGCAACGCAACACAGCCCTACCGGGCTGGCTCCACTTCTACAATCACCACCGAGCCCACTCCGCGATCGGAGGCCGACCACCGGTCACCCGACTGACCAACCTCCCTGGACATCACA
>NZ_JBHVAK010000144.1:0-1046 GCF_042667085.1 Nocardia sp. NPDC057353 | reverse complement strand
CTAGGCAGTGTTGCGAAGTGATGTGCGCAGGTCGCACGGGGTGGCCTGAAATCTGCTGACCGGCTACACGTCCCGGTGAGGTGATGTGGCGAGGTCTCCGGTAGTGGTGTTCAGCGACCAAGCAGAACATGCACTCACCGGAGACCTCGTGGCCAGCGTAACGGCCGCGCGGCGAGCGGATCTCTCCGACGCCCAATGGGCACGACTGGAACCGCTGCTGCCCCGCGCGAAGAAGGCGGGCCGCCCGCCACAATGGAACAAACGCCAGCTCATCGACGGCATCCGCTGGCGAACCCGGGTCGGCTCACCCTGGCGCGACGTCCCCACCCGATACGGGTCCTGGCAAGCGGTCTACGGGCTGTTCCGGCGCTGGCAGCACAACGGCTCGTGGCTGTTGATCTGGAAGATGCTGCAGGTCTACGCCGACGCAGCCGGTCAGATCCGCTGGCAGGTCAGTGTCGATTCCACGATCGTGCGCGCCCATCAGCACGCTGCCGGCGCCCGTCCCGGCGCTGCGGGTGAACCTGTCGATCACGGGTTGGGCCGCTCGCGGGGCGGGTGGACCACGAAACTGCATCTGGCCTGCGAGCAGGGACTCAAACCCTTGGCAATCCTGGTCACCGCCGGTCAAGCCGGTGACAGCCCGCACCTGCCGCTGGTTCTCGACGCGATCGCCGTTCCGCGCCAGGGAGCAGGGCGGGCTCGGCAGCGTCCGGATCGGGTGCTGGCCGACAAGGCTTACTCTTCCCGCGCCAACCGGGCCTGGCTGCGCCGCCGTGGCATCGCGGCCACGATCCCGAGCCCGGCCGATCAGCTGCGTCACCGCCGCAACCGCGGCCGGGCCGGTGGCCGGCCACCGGCATGCGATCCGGTCCGCTACCGAGATCGCAACGCTGTCGAGCGCGGGATCAACCAGCTCAAACAACACCGCGCTGTCGCTACCCGCTACGACAAACTCGCCGTCCGCTACCTCGCCAGCATCCACATTGCCGCCATCAACCACTGGCTCCGAGAGCAGTGACAGACGACTTCGCAACACGGCCTAG
>NZ_JBHVAK010000143.1:0-1114 GCF_042667085.1 Nocardia sp. NPDC057353 | reverse complement strand
TGAGGTTCCCCCGGTTCTCTGGAGGGCTCAGCATGGTCCGATAGGACCAGGAAGGAGCCCCGTATGGCAGCACCGAAGAAGTACCCCGACGAGCTGAAGGCGCGAGCGGTCCGGCTGTACCTGGAGTCGGATCCGAAACCGGCGATCCGCAAACTGGCCCAGCAGCTGGGTGTGCACCACGAAGCGCTGCGGAACTGGATCCGTCAGGCCAGCACCGACCCACGCCCTGAGCCCGCGGCGACCGATCTGGCCGAGGAGAACAAGCGGCTGCGTAGAGAGGTCGCCGAGCTGGAGCGAGTCAACGATATCTTGCGTTCTGCGAGTGCGTATTTCGCCTCGGAGCTCGGCCAGACCCGGAGGTGATCGTGGGATTCGTCGAAGACAGCCCGCACCCGGTCGAGCTCGTATTGCGGGTCCTGGGAATCGCGTCCTCGACCTACTACTGGTGGCGCAAACGCTCGGTACGGCCGTCGGCCCGCCAGGTCGCCGACGAGCAGTTGCTGGCCGAGATCGTCGATATCCACACCAGCTCCGGTGGCACCTACGGCTCCCCGCGGGTGCACGCGATGCTGGCCCGGCGCGGGATCCGGGTCGGGCGCAAACGGGTGGAGCGGGTGATGCGCGGCGCCGGCCTGCAGGGCGCTTTCCTGCGCAAACGGTGGCGGATCGCCTCCACACGGCCGGATCCCCGGGCCGTGCCGGCCCCGGATCTGGTCGAGCGCGTCTTCACCGCCGACCGCCCCAACAAGCTCTGGGTCGCCGACGCCACCCGCATACCGTGTGGTCAGGGCGCGTTCTGGCTGGCGGCGGTCCGCGACGCGTTCTCCAACCGCATCGTGGGCTGGAAGACCTCGGACCGTTGCGACACCGAACTCGTGCTCGGCGCGCTCGAGTATGCGGTCTGGAGCCGTGACGTTCGTGACGGCGGGCTGGTCCATCACAGCGACCGCGGCTCGACCTACACGGCGTTCCGGTTCGCTAATCGATTGGCTGACAACGGGATCGCTCAATCGATGGGCTCGGTCGGTGACAGCTATGACAACGCTCTGATGGAGAACTTCTTCTCCACCCTCAAGACCGAACTCGTCTACCGCAACAGCTGGCGGAGCCGGGA
>NZ_JBHVAK010000142.1:0-1190 GCF_042667085.1 Nocardia sp. NPDC057353 | reverse complement strand
GGACTCGCTTTCGCTACGGCTACCCCACACGGGTTAACCTCGCCACATGCCACTAACTCGCAGGCTCATTCTTCAAAAGGCACGCCATCACCCACAGTACAAGTACTCGCAGGCTCTGACGGATTGTAAGCGTCCGGTTTCAGGTACTATTTCACTCCCCTCCCGGGGTACTTTTCACCTTTCCCTCACGGTACTAGTCCGCTATCGGTCACCAGGGAGTATTCAGGCTTACCGGGTGGTCCCGGCAGATTCACAGCAGATTTCACGGGCCCGCTGCTACTCGGGCATCACCTACGAGAGCCACACGGTTTTCGTCTACGGGATTCTCACCCTCTACGACAGGCCATCCCAGACCCTTCGACTAACCCTGCGGTTTCTTACTCTCGCCCAGCTCGGCAGAACCGGGAAAGATGACCCCACGACCCCACACGTGCAACACCTGCCGGCTATCACACACGCATGGTTTAGCCTCATCCGCTTTCGCTCGCCACTACTCACGGAATCACTCTTGTTTTCTCTTCCTGCGGGTACTGAGATGTTTCACTTCCCCGCGTTCCCTCCACACACCCTATACATTCAGATGCGGGTGACACGACATCACTCGTGCCGGGTTTCCCCATTCGGACATCCTCGGATCACAGCTCGGTTGACAGCTCCCCGAGGCTTATCGCAGCCTCCTACGTCCTTCATCGGCTCCTGGTGCCAAGGCATCCACCGAACGCTCTTAAACACTTACAAACAAAGATGCTCGCGTCCACTGTACAGTTCTCAAACAACACACAAGACCACGCATTCCGCGTCACCGACACCCCACCAGGGGCTGGTATGAACCGCTACGCGGCCTCGTCGCATTATCTCTTCCGTGAAAGAAACACTCGCGTGTTCTTTCAGGACCCAACAGTGTGTCGATATAGCAACCCCCGAAAGGGACTGCGGCGTCAGCGTTCCACCCATGAGCAACACCGGGCCACACTCGGACCCGAAATGCTATGTGCTCCTTAGAAAGGAGGTGATCCAGCCGCACCTTCCGGTACGGCTACCTTGTTACGACTTCGTCCCAATCGCCGATCCCACCTTCGACGGCTCCCTCCCACGAGGGGTTAGGCCACCGGCTTCGGGTGTTACCGACTTTCATGACGTGACGGGCGGTGTGTACAAGGCCCGGGAACGTATTCACCGCAGCGTTGCTG
>NZ_JBHVAK010000141.1:0-1265 GCF_042667085.1 Nocardia sp. NPDC057353 | reverse complement strand
CGAGGCGATTCCGCTCTACGAGCAGACTCTCACCGAGCAGGAGCGGGTCCTCGGCGCCGACCACCCCAGCACCCTGACCTCCCGCAACAACCTCGCCGTCGCCTACAACGCGGCAGGCCGCCTCGCCGAGGCGATTCTGCTCTACGAGACCACCCTCGCCGACTCGGAGCGGGTCCTCGGCCCCGGCCACCCCGACACCCTGTGCTCTCGCAACAACCTCGCCTACGCCTACAACGCGGCGGGCCGCCTCGCCGAGGCGATTCTGCTCTACGAGCAGACTCTCACCGAGCAGGAGCGGGTCCTCGGCACCGACCACCCCGACACCCTGTGCTCTCGCAACAACCTCGCCTACGCCTACAACGTGGCAGGCCGGACCGCCGAGGCGATCCCGCTCTACGAGACCACCCTCGCCGACTCGGAGCGGGTCCTTGGTGCCGACCACCCCCATACGGAGGCCTTCCGTGACAATCTCGCGATCGCGCGGAAGCGGCAAGCTTCTCGATGAACCAGGCTCGGCGCGCTCCGTCGGGCCGGGTAGATTCCCTTCCGGGTCGTTCAGAAATAGCTCGTTTTCCGAACGTCTACTACTCGCGGGACGTACGCGAGTGGCGGCGCCGCGGGTCCGGTGGAGCGCGTGGCCGCCACCGTTCGCGCCAATCGAATCAGTCGTTGATGCCGTAGAGGCGTTCCGCTTCCCGTTCGGCGTCGAAGTCTGGGCCGAGATCGTCGGCGGAGATCGGGACGCTGTAGGCGGGCAGGCCGGCCGCGGCGAATTCTTGCATTCCCGACAGCGTCAGTCGGCAGACGTTGCATCCGAAGAAGTGGGCCGACATCGTGATTTCCCAGTCATCGAAGCCGTAGGCTTCGCCTTCGTCGTCGTACAGGCAGGTGCGATCCAGGTCGATGGAACCGATCATGCGTCCGTTGAATCCGCATTCAGGACACTCCCGATCGACCGCCCAGCCTCCTTCGGCTTCGAAGGCTTCAGCGGCGTCTTCTTCCAGGCGGTCTGTCGTCTCTTGGAACAGCGTGCTGCCCAGACGTTCTTCCAGCAGGGTGAGGTTCTTCCTGGCACGGGCGAGAAGGGCCGTCACGCGGTGCTGAACCTCGGAAAGTCCCTCTTCGACCAGTCGTTTGGCGTTGAGTTTGTGGTCGCGGTAGAACCAGTCAGGGGGACTGCTGCATGGGTTGGTGACATCTGATCTGTGGTGCCGTGGGGCACTGCTGGAAGGATGGACACCGTGCCCAAGCCCTATCCCCGAGAG
>NZ_JBHVAK010000140.1:0-1281 GCF_042667085.1 Nocardia sp. NPDC057353 | reverse complement strand
GGGGGACTGCTGCATGGGTTGGTGACATCTGATCTGTGGTGCCGTGGGGCACTGCTGGAAGGATGGACACCGTGCCCAAGCCCTATCCCCGAGAGTTCCGCGACGATGTCGTGCGGGTCGCTCGCAATCGCGAGCCCGGTCAGCAGTTGAAGCAGATCGCGGCCGATTTCGGGATCAGCGAGTCGTGCCTGGCCGGCTGGATGAAGGCTGCTGACGTCGAGGACGGCATCTCACCGGGGACAACCGCGGCCGAGAACGCTGAGTTGCGGGAAGCGCGGAAACGGATCAGGTTGCTCGAGCAGGAGAACGAGGTCCTGCGACGGGCGGCGGCGTATCTGTCGCAGGCGAACCTGCCGGGAAAATGATCTACCCGCTCGTCCGTGAGCTGGCCGCTGACGGGATCGCTGTCGCGGTGACGTGCCGGGTGCTGAAGATCGCGCGCCAACCGTACTATCGGTGGCTGGCCGAGCCGGTCACCGCCGCTGATCTCGGGCGGGCGTATCGGGCGAATGCCTTGTTCGATGCTCACCGCGACGATCCCGAGTTCGGGTATCGGTTCCTGGCCGACGAAGCGTTGGCCGCGGGTGAGCCGATGGCGGCGCGGACAGCGTGGCGGATCTGCTCGGCGAACAAGTGGTGGAGCAGTTTCGGCAAGAAACGCGGCGGCAAGAGCGGTCGGTCGGGTCCACCCGTGCACGACGATCTGGTCGCACGAAATTTCACCGCGGATGCACCGAATCGGTTGTGGCTCATCGACATCACGGAACATCCGACCGGGGAAGGGAGGCTTTACTTGTGTGCGGTCAAGGATGTGTTCTCGAACCGGATCGTGGGCTATTCGATCGACTCACGGATGAAGGCGCGCCTCGCCGTCGATGCTCTGGCTTCGGCCGCGGCCAGGCGCAGCACAGCCGGAGACGAGGTCGCCGGCTGCATCGTGCACAGCGACAGGGGGTCGCAATTCCGGTCCCGGAAATTCGTCCGCGCTGTGAATGCTCACGCGATGGCCGGGTCGATGGGCCGGGTCGGTGCCTGCGGGGACAACGCCGCAATGGAATCGTTCTTCGCCCTGCTGCAAAAGAACGTCCTCGACCGCCGGCCCTGGGGCACTCGCGGTGAGCTCCGGATCGCGATCGTGACCTGGATCGAACGCACCTACCACCGGCGCCGTCGCCAAGCCAGGCTCGGCAGATTGACCCCGATCGAGTACGAAGCGATCATGACCACGGCAGCCACTCAGGCCGCCTGACCGAACCCGTCACCAACTCGTGCAGCAGTCCC
>NZ_JBHVAK010000139.1:0-1428 GCF_042667085.1 Nocardia sp. NPDC057353 | reverse complement strand
GGAGTCTCAATGAAGTTGTCAAGCCGGGAGCGCGACCGGTGGAGCGGGGGTGAATATCCGATGGTCGCGCAGCAACGCCCACAGCACCGAGACTCGCCGCCGGGCCAGGGCGATGACCGCTTGCACGTGCAGGCAGCCCTCGCCGCGTTTCTTGAGGTAGAAGTCCCGGTTGGGTCCGTCGCGGATGATGCTGGTCTGTGCCGAGAGGTAGAACACCCTGCGCAGCCGGCGGCTGTAGCGTTTGGGGCGGTGCAGGTTCCCGCTCCGGCGGCCGGAGTCTCGCGGGACCGGCACCAGCCCGGCTGCCGAGGCCAGGTGTCCGGCATCGGTGTAGGACCCCAGATCGCCCGCGGCGACGACCAGCTCGGCTCCCAGGATCGGTCCGATCCCGGGCATCGACTCGATGACCTGGGCGTGTGGGTGGGTGCGGAAGGTTTCCCGGATCTGGGTCTCGAGGCGTTTGATCCGGTCGTCGAGGTCCAGGATCGCTCGTGCGAGCTCGGCCACGATCTGCGCGGCCACGGCTTCGCCGGGCAGTGTGGTGTGTTGGGCGGCCGCGGCAGTGATCGCGGTGGCCGCGACCGTCTCGGCCGATCGGACACCGCGGTTGGTCAGCCATGCGGTCAGCCGGGTGTGGCCGCGGCGGCGGATCGCGGCCGGGGTCTGAACCCCGGTGAGCAGGATCAACGCCCCTTTGTGGGCGCTGTAGTCGAAGGCGCGTTCCAGTGCGGGGAACACCCCGGTCAGCACATCGCGCAGTCGGTTGATCATGCGGACCCGGTCGGCGACCAGGTCGGCGCGGTGCGCGGTCAGCAGGGCGAGGTCGGCGGCCAGCTGCGCGGACACGTCGATGGTCGCGAAATCGTTTCTGTGTCTAGATGTCTCAGCGATGACATAGGCGTCTTTGGCGTCGGTCTTGCCTTCCCCTCGGTAGGCGCCCGCCATGCGGTTGACGGTGCGCCCGGGCACATAGACCGCACCGATGCCGTGGGCGGCGAGCAGGGCCAACAGCAGCGCCGAGGCGGTACCGGAGATATCGACGGCGAAGGACACCTCCTGGGCCAGGGCGAGGATCTCACCCAATGCGGTCAGGATCGCGGCCTCGTCGTTGTCGATCTTCTTCGACCACAGGATGGCCCCGGTGTCGTCGACGACCGCTGCCCAATGGTGGCCTTTACCGGCATCGACACCGGCCCACGCTCGGGCCCGTGGTGGGGTCACCGCACACTCCTCGCTCGCTACGGCACAGGTTCGGTCCGAGGAGCACCCCGCTGTCGTCTCCGTAATCAGCGACCACGTATCGCGCGCATATCTCAATCAGCAGCCAGGGCACCCCGGAGGGCCGGACGGCCACTCCTTGAAAGCCACTACAGGCAAGAACCGATCAGCCACATCCGACCCTCCTGGGCCGCCTGACAACTTACGGAG
>NZ_JBHVAK010000138.1:0-1447 GCF_042667085.1 Nocardia sp. NPDC057353 | reverse complement strand
TTGTTCCGGCGGTGTCCTACTCTCCCACACCCTGTCGAGTGCAGTACCATCGGCGCTGGCAGGCTTAGCTTCCGGGTTCGGAATGGGACCGGGCGTTTCCCTGCCGCTATAACCGCCGTAACTCTGCGAAACAACCACGAACAGTGTTGTTTCAGAACCGTACAGTGGACGCGTAGCCATCTTTGTTGGTAAGCCCTCGGCCTATTAGTACCAGTCACCTCCACGCATTACTGCGCTTCCAGTTCCGGCCTATCAACCCCATGGTCTGTAGGGGGCCTTAACCACTCGATGGTGGAGAGAAACCTCATCTTGGAACAGGCTTCCCGCTTAGATGCTTTCAGCGGTTATCCCTTCCGAACGTAGCCAACCAGCAGTGCTCCTGGCGGAACAACTGGCACACCAGAGGTTCGTCCGTCCCGGTCCTCTCGTACTAGGGACAGCCTTCCTCAAGTTTCTGACGCGCGCGGCGGATAGAGACCGAACTGTCTCACGACGTTCTAAACCCAGCTCGCGTGCCGCTTTAATGGGCGAACAGCCCAACCCTTGGGACCTACTCCGGCCCCAGGATGCGACGAGCCGACATCGAGGTGCCAAACCATCCCGTCGATATGGACTCTTGGGGAAGATCAGCCTGTTATCCCCGGGGTACCTTTTATCCGTTGAGCGACACCGCTTCCACATGCCGGTGCCGGATCACTAGTCCCGACTTTCGTCCCTGCTCGACCTGTCAGTCTCACAGTCAAGCTCCCTTGTGCACTTGCACTCGACACCTGATTGCCAACCAGGCTGAGGGAACCTTTGGGCGCCTCCGTTACATTTTGGGAGGCAACCGCCCCAGTTAAACTACCCACCAGGCACTGTCCCTGAACCAGATCATGGCCCGAGGTTAGAAGTCCAATACGACCAGAGTGGTATTTCAACGACGACTCCACACACACTGGCGTGCATGCTTCACAGTCTCCCACCTATCCTACACAAACCGTACCGAACACCAATACCAAGCTATAGTGAAGGTCCCGGGGTCTTTTCGTCCTGCCGCGCGTAACGAGCATCTTTACTCGTAATGCAATTTCGCCGAGTCTGTGGTTGAGACAGCAGAGAAGTCGTTACGCCATTCGTGCAGGTCGGAACTTACCCGACAAGGAATTTCGCTACCTTAGGATGGTTATAGTTACCACCGCCGTTTACCGGGGCTTAAATTCTCAGCTTCGCGCCGAAGCGCTAACCGGTCCTCTTAACCTTCCGGCACCGGGCAGGCGTCAGTCCGTATACCTCGTCTTACGACTTCGCACGGACCTGTGTTTTTAGTAAACAGTCGCTTCTCTCTGGTCTCTGCGACCACCACCAGCTCGGACCGCAAGGGTCGTCACCAGCGTTGGTCCCCCTTCTCCCGAAGTTACGGGGGCATTTTGCCGAGTTCCTTAACCACAGTTCTCTCGATCGCCTT
>NZ_JBHVAK010000137.1:0-1554 GCF_042667085.1 Nocardia sp. NPDC057353 | reverse complement strand
TTTCACACCCCCGTGTGGAGGCTGGGACATTTTGTCAGCAAACATTTTTTGCTGGTGTTTTGTTTTGCTGGGTTTTCGGACTCGCGTTTTTCTTTCGATTGCGCCCTGCGGGGTGTGGTTGTGAGTCTTCAACGGAGAGTTTGATCCTGGCTCAGGACGAACGCTGGCGGCGTGCTTAACACATGCAAGTCGAGCGGTAAGGCCTTTCGGGGTACACGAGCGGCGAACGGGTGAGTAACACGTGGGTGATCTGCCTCGCACTCTGGGATAAGCCTGGGAAACTGGGTCTAATACCGGATAGGACCACTGATCGCATGGTTGGTGGTGGAAAGATTTATCGGTGTGAGATGGGCCCGCGGCCTATCAGCTTGTTGGTGGGGTAATGGCCTACCAAGGCGACGACGGGTAGCCGGCCTGAGAGGGCGACCGGCCACACTGGGACTGAGACACGGCCCAGACTCCTACGGGAGGCAGCAGTGGGGAATATTGCACAATGGGCGGAAGCCTGATGCAGCGACGCCGCGTGAGGGATGACGGCCTTCGGGTTGTAAACCTCTTTCGACAGGGACGAAGCGCAAGTGACGGTACCTGTAGAAGAAGCACCGGCCAACTACGTGCCAGCAGCCGCGGTAATACGTAGGGTGCGAGCGTTGTCCGGAATTACTGGGCGTAAAGAGCTTGTAGGCGGTCTGTCGCGTCGTCCGTGAAAACTTGGGGCTCAACCCCAAGCTTGCGGGCGATACGGGCAGACTTGAGTACTTCAGGGGAGACTGGAATTCCTGGTGTAGCGGTGAAATGCGCAGATATCAGGAGGAACACCGGTGGCGAAGGCGGGTCTCTGGGAAGTAACTGACGCTGAGAAGCGAAAGCGTGGGTAGCGAACAGGATTAGATACCCTGGTAGTCCACGCCGTAAACGGTGGGTACTAGGTGTGGGTTTCCTTCCACGGGATCCGTGCCGTAGCTAACGCATTAAGTACCCCGCCTGGGGAGTACGGCCGCAAGGCTAAAACTCAAAGGAATTGACGGGGGCCCGCACAAGCGGCGGAGCATGTGGATTAATTCGATGCAACGCGAAGAACCTTACCTGGGTTTGACATACACCGGAAACCTGCAGAGATGTAGGCCCCCTTGTGGTCGGTGTACAGGTGGTGCATGGCTGTCGTCAGCTCGTGTCGTGAGATGTTGGGTTAAGTCCCGCAACGAGCGCAACCCTTGTCCTGTATTGCCAGCGGGTTATGCCGGGGACTTGCAGGAGACTGCCGGGGTCAACTCGGAGGAAGGTGGGGACGACGTCAAGTCATCATGCCCCTTATGTCCAGGGCTTCACACATGCTACAATGGCCGGTACAGAGGGCTGCGATACCGTGAGGTGGAGCGAATCCCTTAAAGCCGGTCTCAGTTCGGATCGGGGTCTGCAACTCGACCCCGTGAAGTTGGAGTCGCTAGTAATCGCAGATCAGCAACGCTGCGGTGAATACGTTCCCGGGCCTTGTACACACCGCCCGTCACGTCATGAAAGTCGGTAACACCCGAAGCCGGTGGCCTAACCCCT
>NZ_JBHVAK010000136.1:0-2365 GCF_042667085.1 Nocardia sp. NPDC057353 | reverse complement strand
ATCACCTCGTTACCCGGCAACGTCCCATCCAACGCCGGACCGAAGATCGGCGTCACCGTCGTCCCCGCCGCATCCGTCCGCCCACCACCGGCATGGCCGGACTCGATCCGCCCGATCCCCGCCAACAGATTCCACGGCACCCCACACCCCGGCTGCGCCGACGCCAACGCCAACTCCGCATTCCGATACGCCGCAAGGACGACCTCCGGAATACCGAGCAACCCCGACCCCGAGGGCAGGGCGATATTCCGCAACACCGGCCCACCACCCACCGGAACCGCACCGTCGGCAGGCGGCACCACCGCCCGCAACTCCCGCGCGACGACGCTGTTCTCCAGGGGAAGCAACCCGACGATCCGGGAGGGGGACGGCGCCGCGTCGGTGGCGGCCGTGCCGGTGGAGCCGACCAGCAGCGCTTCGCCGGCGTCTCCGGCGCCGCCCGCCGAGACCACCGATCCGGAGGCGACGGACGCCAGTCCGGCCGCTACCAGGATCGACACCGTTACCGGGGCAGACTTGCGCATATCGACGACACCGTCCTCTCGGTCGCGGTACCGATCCCCCCACCGGCACACGCTACTAGTGCCGAATCGGCACTAACTTACGCTGCTTGGACCATAGCAAATGCAAGGAAAATACCGTGGAGGCTTCATGAACTTCTCAGAAACCTCTCACCCCGGCCTCCTCGCCTCGATGTCGGCCGCGCCGCCCGGGCGCACCAGTCCAGGGTACGATTCCCCGCCCGGTTCCGGGACCCTTCGCGCGCACCGCCGCGCCAGCGCCCCTCAGTGCGGCGCGGGCGCCGCGGTGAGGTAGCGGGCCACCTCGTCGACCGCCCGCACGGCGCTCTCCGCGGCCGCCTCCATGGTCGAGGGCAGCTCGGTGTCGGTCCAGTCGCCTGCCAGGAACAGGCCGTCCAGCGGGGTGCGCTGCGCCAGCCGCAGCGCCTCGAAGCCGGGCTGCGCGGAGAAGGTCGCCTGCGGCTGGTGGATGACGTGCGTGCGCAGCACCTCGGCCTCTGCCATGACCGGGTAGTTCGCGCGCAGCGATTCCAGCGCGGCCGCGATGAATTCGGCGTTCGGCGTGTGCACGACGTCCCAGGAGGCGCTGACCGCGAGCGCGTAGCAGTGCCCGGCCCCGGCGGCGTCGACCCCCTCCGGCGCGGTGCCCTGCATCCGCCCGGTGTCGAAGACCCATTCGATGGTGGTGCCGCGCAGGTTCTCCGCGTAGCGGCGCAGCCCGAGCGGCCGGTCCAGCCACACGTACACGCTGGAGATGGGGGCGGCCTCGATCTTGCGGGCGGGCGCGAAGTGGTCATGCAGCCCGAGCGCGCCGCGGTCGAGCAGGGTGGTGAGCGCCCACGGCGGAATGGCGAGCACCACGGCGTCGGCCGCGAGCAGCTCACCGTCGCGCAGCCGGACCCCGGTGACCCGGTCTCCCTCGAGCTCGACGTCGTCGACGCCGCTGCCGGTGCGGATCACCGCGCCGCGCTCGGCCAGATACCGCTCGGCGGGCGCCACGAAGAGGTCGTGCAGGCTCACCCGCGGCCACACCGCGTCCCCCGCCCGAACGTTCCGCCGCGCCCGCTTTCCGACGAAGTTCAGCGTCTGCGCGAAGGTGTAGGCCGAGACCCGGTCCGGCTTCTCGTTGAGCAGCCCGATGACGAACTGGTCGAGGACGAGCTCACGGAAGGATGCCGGGACGCGCAGCCGGTCGAACCACCGGCTGACCGTGATCTCGTCCAGCGCCGGGTCCGGCCGCACCGCCTGGCGCAGCAGCGCCGCCCACACCCGCAGCACGGCGGGCCGGTCGCGCACCGGGATCGGCGGCCATGCCATCCAGGCCAGCCCGAGCGTGCGGCGCATGCTCAGCGGCCACCAGTCGGGGCCGCGCAGGGTGAGCAGTTCGTCGGCGCCGGTGCGGATGGCGAACGGCGGTGCGTCCCAGAGCAGCTGGTCCGTGGTGCCGATGGTGTCGACGTAGCGGAGCAGCGCGTCGTAGCAGCCCGCGAAGAGGTGCGGGCCGTTGTCGACCGGCTCGTCCAGCCCCGCGACGTCGAACGACATGGTCCGGCCGCCGAGCCGTCCGCGCTTCTCCAGCAGCGTGACCCGGTAGCCGCGCTCCGCGAGCCACACCGCCGACGCGAGCCCCGCGAGGCCCGCGCCTGCCACCACGATGTGTCGATTGCCGCGCTCGTCCATTCCGACCCCCGAAGAGTGAGAGGAAAACATTGTCAGCCTCTCAGGCTAGGGCACGGACCGGCATTCTTCCCCGGAAACGACTGAAGGCCCCGACCATGATGGTCGGGGCCTTCAGCGAACAATTGTTCCGGCGGTGTCCTACTCTCCCACACCCTGTCGAGTGC
>NZ_JBHVAK010000135.1:0-2446 GCF_042667085.1 Nocardia sp. NPDC057353 | reverse complement strand
CATTGGGTGCGGAATGTGCGGGATACGGTGCGGTTCGCGGATGGGGTTGAGGCGTTGCGGGGGGTGGGGGTGACCCGCTTCCTCGAGCTCGGCCCGAGCGGCACGCTGACCGCGCTGCTGCGGGAGCAGCTCGGCGCGGATGCCGTCGCGCTGCCCGCGATGCTCAGGGACCGCGCCGAGCTCGGCACCCTGATGGCCGCGTTGACCGCGCTGTACGAGCACGGCCTCCCCGTCACCTGGCGCCGGGCACTGCCCGCCGCGCCCGGTGCCCGCGTCGAGCTGCCCACCTACCCGTTCGAGCACCGGCGATTCTGGCCGCGCCGCACCGGGCTGCCCGTGCCGGACGGCGGCGGCCACCCGCTGCTCGGCACCGGCATCGCGCCCGCGGGCTCGGACACCCTGGTGCTGACCGGCAGGTGGAGCCGCCACAGCCCGGCCTGGCTGGCCGAGCACACCGTCGGGGGCGCGGTCGTCGTGCCCGGTGCCGTGCAGGCCGAGCTGGCGCTGGCCGCGGGCACGCGGCTCGGCTCCCCGCGGCTGGCGGAGCTGATCCTGGACGCGCCGCTCGGGCTGCCCGGGTCCGGCGCGGTGGAGGTGCAGCTCGTGGTGGACGCCGCGGACGACGCGGGCGCCCGCGAGGTCCGGCTGTACTCGCGCACCGACGCCACCGCGCCGTGGAGCCGCACCGCGACCGGGCTCCTCGTCGCCGAGGTCGCCGCGCCACACCCCGGCAGCGCGGCCTGGCCGCCGCCCGGCGCGATCGAGCTCCCGGTGGACGACCTCTATCCGGGATTCGCCGCGGGCGGGCTGGACTACGGCCCCGCATTCCGCGCCGTGCGCGCGGCGTGGCGCCGCGGCGACGAGGTCTTCGCCGAGGTCGAGCCGATCGGCGAGATCGCCGCCGAGGCGGCGCTGTTCGACCTGCACCCGGTGCTGCTCGACGCGAGCCTGCACATCGCGGGCGCGGCGCGCGGCGTCGCGGACGGCGCGGGTACCGCGCTGCCCTTCGCCTGGACCGGGCTCTCGCTGTACGCGACCGGCGCGACGGCGCTGCGCGTCCGGATCGCGCCCGCGGGCGCCGGGGCCTTCTCCGTCGCCGCCGACGACCCCGAGGGCAGGCCGGTCTTCCGGCTGGACTCGCTGAGCCTGCGGCCGCTGCACCGGGACCGCGGGGCGCTCGCGAGCGACGCGCTCTTCCGGGTCGCGTGGAGCCGGGTCCCCGCCACCCTCACCGGCGAGCTGCCGCGCACCGCCGACCCGCTGGCGCTGCTGCGCTCCGCGGACGCCGCGCTGCCGCCCCTGGTGGTGGCCGAGATCGGGGCCGCCGCGGAGCGGGATCCGGCGGTGGCCGCCGCGCACCGGGCACTCGCGCTGATCCAGGGCTGGCTCGCCGACCCGAGGACGGCGGAGTCCGAGCTGATCCTGCTGACCGAGGCGGCGGTGGCGACCGGAGACGGCGGCCGCATCGACCCCGCCGCCGCCGCTGTGTGGGGGCTGGTGCGCTCGGCGCAGACCGAGCATCCCGGCCGCTTTCGGCTGGTCGACAGCGACGACGGCCGGGTCGCGCTCCCGGATGGCGACGAACCCCAGCTGGCGGTCCGCGCGGGCAGCGCGCTCGCGCCCCGGCTGGTCCGGGTCGATGCAGCGGCGGACGCCGTCGGCTTCCGGCCGGAGCCCGACGGCACCGTCCTCATCACCGGCGGCACCGGCGATCTCGGCTCCGCCGTCGCCAGGCACCTGGTGCGCGCCCACGGCGTGCGGCACCTGCTGCTGCTCGGCAGGCGCGGGCCGGACGCGCCGGGGGCGGGCGCGCTCGCGGACGAGCTCGCCGCGCTCGGCGCGCACACCCGCATCGTCGCCGCCGACGCCACCGACGGCGCCGCGCTCGCGGCGGTGCTCGACTCGATCCCGGACACACACCCGCTCACCGCGGTCGTGCACACGGCGGGGGTGCTCGACGACGGCGTGCTCACCGCGCTCACCCCGGAACGGCTCGACGCCGTGTTCGCGCCGAAGGTCACCGCGGCGCTGGAGCTGCATCGGCTGACCGCGGATCGCGAGCTCACCGCCTTCGTGCTCTTCTCCTCGGCGGCGGGCGTCGTCGGCAACGCGGGGCAGGGCAACTACGCCGCCGCCAATGCCGCGCTGGACGCCATCGCCGAGCAGCGGCGGCGCTCGGGGCTGGTGGCGACCTCGCTGGCCTGGGGGCTCTGGGACAGCGGGATGGGCACCCGGCTCGGCGCCGCCGAGCAGGGCAGGCACTCCAGGTCGGGGGTGACCGCGCTCGCCGCGGACGAGGGGCTGGCGCTCTTCGACCGCGCGCTCGGGACCGGGGCGGCGGTGCTCGTCCCCGCGCGGCTCGACCTGGCCGCGTTCCGGAGCCTGCCCGCGGTGCCCGCGCTGCTGCGCACCCTGCTTCCCGCCGTCTCCCGCCCGGCCGCCGCCC
>NZ_JBHVAK010000134.1:0-2642 GCF_042667085.1 Nocardia sp. NPDC057353 | reverse complement strand
CCTCTTGGGGGGGGGGGAGACGGTCTAGGACGCGTTCCGCGACTCACCACCCCCGCGACCGGCGGGGCGGCGAGGCACGATCCTCGCCGCCCGGCCTGCTCGGTTCTCACAGGTGGGCACCTGCGCGCGCTGCGCTGAACGGTGCGTGGCGATGGTTCCGCTTTCGGTAGCGATGCGGCAGGGTGGAGGGCGGTGACCACGGATCGGCGGGACCGCCGAGCCGTCCCGGAGAGGACGATCCTGTGAACGGTGACACCGGCGACCCGGCCGCGGTATCGCACCGCAGCTTCGCCACCACCGACGCCGAGCAGATCAGCGACACGCTCACCCAGCTCTACACCGGCAGCCGCGCCCGGGTGCTGAACATGCCCGAGCGGGCGTCGTTCTCCGTCCTCGCCGGACAGACCGGTGACCTGCGCGCGGACCGGCTGCGGTCGAGCCTGGACTACTTCGTGCAGTGCGAGCCGATCACCGACGTCCTCACCATCGAGAACATCCACGCGGGCAGCCTCGCCATCACCATGCACCGCCACGAGGAGCGCTACCTGCCCGGGCACAGCGCCATCCAGCCGCCCGGCGCCGAATTCGACAGCGAGATCCGCGACCTGGACATGAACGTGATCACGCTGCCCATGGCCCGGATCATCGAGGCCGCCGCGGTCCTGCACGGCCCCGACGCCGCGGCCGGGCTGGCGTTCACCGGGATCGCCGCCGCGACCCCGGCGCTGGACCGCTACTGGTTCTGGCTCTCCGAGACGGTGCACCGCGAGGTGATGAACCCCGACTCCGCGCTCGCCGGGAACCCGCTGCTCGTCGAGCATGCCCTGAGCATGCTCGCAGGCGCCGCGCTCCTGGTCTTCCCGTACACCACCGGCGCACCGCCCGGATCTGAGCCCGAGGCGGCGGGAACGGCCGCGCTCGCCCGCGCGATCGAATACCTGCGCACCCACGCCGACCGGCCCGTCACCGTCGGCGAGCTCGCCGAAGTCGCCGGGGTCACCGCCCGCGCCCTGCAGTACGGCTTCCGCCGCCACTACGACACCACCCCGATGGGCTACCTGCGCCGGGTCCGCCTCGAGCGTGCCCACGCGGAGTTGCTCGCCGCCGATCCCGCCCGCGGCGACACCGTCGCCGTCATCGCTCGCCGCTGGGGCCACGCCAACCTCTCCCGCTTCGCAGCCCGCTACCAGCGGCAGTACGGTCAGCCCCCGGCACCACGCTGCACAGTTGACCACCGCTGTCCGCGCTCTCAGAAGCGGTCGCGCAGGGGGATGTCGAAGGGCGTCGGACGGTAGATGCCGCGGTCGACGAGGCGCGGCACGACCTCGTCGACGAACTCCCGGATGGCCGCCGCGCCTGCGGCGAACATGAGGTTGAAGCCGCCGACCGCGCCGTCCCCGTGCCAGAGCGCGAAGTCGTCGACGAGCTCGTCGTAGGAGCCGACGAACTTGCGGTGGGTCGCCCCGCCGCGCCCCACCGCCTGGGCGACGACCTCGCCGACGGTCACCCCGGGCCGCTCCTGGATGAAGGTGTAGAGCGCGACGTAGTTGCCGAAGGTGCTCTTGATCGTCGACTCGACCTCCTCCGGACGCGGCAGCAGGTCGAACGGGAACGGTTCGTGCACGTCACCGAGCGGGATGTCCAGCCCGAACTGCCCGAGCGCGAAGGGCGCCATGGCGGCCCAGTCGACGTGGCTGTCCAGCTCGCGCAGCTTCTCCTCGGCCTCGGCGGTGGTCCGGCCCAGGTAGGGGATGAGGCCGGGGACCGGCGGGACGGTGCCCGGCGTCCGACCCGCCGCGACGAGCGCCTTGTCCAGGGTCTCGCGGTAGGCGATGGCGGCGGCGCGGGTCGAGGAGTTGGTGAAGACCATGTCGGCGTGGGTGGCCGCCACCGCGATGCCCGCCCCCGACCCGCCCGCCTGGGCGATGAGCGGGCGCTGCTGGCGGCTGGGCGCGATATTGAGCGGACCGGTGACCTGGAAGTGCTCGCCGCGGTGGTCGATCGGCTCGGCGTGGAACCTGATGCGGCCGTCGGCATCCGGGCGCAGCGAGCGGTTGTCCCACAGCCCGCGCAGGACCTGCAGGAACTCGTCGGCGCGCCGGTAGCGCGCCTCGCGGTCCAGGTGCCGGTCGAGGCTGTAGTTCAGCGCGAAGCGGTCGACCACCGAGGTGACGGCGTTGTAGCCGGCGCGGCCGTCGGAGGCCTGATCGAGCGAGGCCAGCAGCCGGGCCAGGTTGTAGGGGTCGTAGAAGGTGGTCGACGCCGTCGCGATGAGCCCGACATACCTGGTGTGCTGGGAGATCGCGGTGAGCGCGGTGATGGGCTCGGCGGGGCCGCCGTCGAAGGCGGGCGAGCCCTGCATGCCGGGGATGTCGCCGACGAAGAGCGCGGTGAAGAGCCCCTCGTCGCCGAAGCGGCCGTACTCGAGCAGCCGCTCGAAGGCGCCGCGGTCCGGGACGCCCCGCGCCTGCTCTGCCTTCGCGGCGCCCTGGTGCAGGTTGAGGTCGTTGGCCACCAGGTTCAGATGCAGGTAGCGGCGTTGCGCCATGGGACGGCCCCTGTCCCTCGCGAGTGCGAGATTCTCGTATCTACTGGGTGAGAATCATATTCTCCTCGCGGTTCGGATGCCAGCGGGTCGGATC
>NZ_JBHVAK010000133.1:0-2743 GCF_042667085.1 Nocardia sp. NPDC057353 | reverse complement strand
GAGCTGCTCGATTCCCGGCAGCAGCAGCGGGTGCGGGCCGACCTCGACGAAGAATCGGAAGCCTGCGCCTGCGAGCGCCCGCAGCGCGGGTTCCAGCAGTACGGCGCCGCGCAGGTTGCGGTACCAGTACCCGGCGCCGAGCTCGGTGCCTTCGATCGGCGCACCGGTCACCGTCGAGTACACCGTGACCTCGGCGGGACGCGCGGTGATGCCTGCCAGCCGCGCGGCGAGCTCCGCCTCCAGCTGCTCCACCGCGGGCGAGTGCGAGGCGTAGTCGATCCCGATCCTGCGGGTGCGGATCCCCCGCTCCGCGCAGACCTCTGCCAGCGCCGCCAGCGCGGCGAGCTCCCCGGAGACCGAGGTCAGCTGCGGGCCGTTCAACCCGGCGATGTCGAGGCCGGAGCCGGTGGAGCGCAGCAGCTCGGCAGTCTCCGCGTGCGGCAGCGCGACCGAGAGCATCCCGCCCCGGCCGGAGAGCCGCTCGGCGATCAGCGCACTGCGCAGCACCGCGATCCGGCCCGCGTCGGCCAGGCTGAGCGCACCCGCGACGCAGGCGGCGGCCAGCTCGCCCTGCGAATGCCCGACCACGGCGTCCGGCAGCACGCCGTGCGAGCGCCAGAGCTCGGCCAGCGAGACCAGCACCGCGAACCACACCGGCTGCAGCACATCGGTCCGCTCCAGCGGCGGCGCGCCGTCGGCGCCGCGCACCACGTCCAGCAGCGACCACCCCGACAGCGGGTCCATGACGGCCGCGCACTCGGCCATCCGGCTCGCGAAGGCGGGCGAGTACTCCAGCAGCTCGCGACCCATCCCGGCCCACTGCGACCCCTGGCCGGGGAAGACGAAGACCGTCCTGCCCGCCGCGCCGCGGCCGCCGCCCGCCACGAGCCGCGGGCCGGAGCCGTCCGCCGCGAGATCGCGCAGCCCGGCGGCGATCTCGTCCCGACCGGCGCCGACCACGACGGCGCGGTGCTCGAGCACCCCGCGCCCGGTCGCGAGCGCGGCGGCGATATCGGCGGGGTCGAGCTCCGGCTGCTCCGCCAGCAGCGCGAGCAGCCGCTCGGCCTGGGCGGCGAGCGCGCGCGGGGACCGCGCCGAGATCGGCAGCGCGACCGGTGACGGCGCGGATTCCGGCCGCCGCACCCGCTCCGGCTCCGCGGCCTGCTCCAGCACCACGTGCGCGTTCGTTCCGCTGAATCCGAAGGAGGAGACCGCGGCGCGGCGCGGCGCGCCGTCCGCCACCCACTCCTGCGCGCGGGTCAGCAGCCGCACCGTTCCGCCCGACCAGTCGACGTGCGGGGTCGGCTCGTCGGCGTGCAGCGTCGGCGGCAGGATGCCGTGCCGGAGCGCCTGCACCGCCTTGATGACCCCGCCGACGCCCGCCGCGGCCTGGGTGTGGCCGAGATTCGACTTGAGTGAGCCGAGCCAGGCAGGCCGCTCCGCCGGGCGCTCCGCGCCGTAGGTGGCGAGCAGCGCTTGGGCCTCGATCGGGTCGCCGAGCGCGGTCCCGGTGCCGTGCGCTTCGATCAGGTCGACATCACCGGCGCCGAGCCCGGCGTTCTGCAGCGCCTGCCGGATGACCCGCTGCTGCGCGGGGCCGTTCGGGGCGGTCAGCCCGTTCGACGCGCCGTCCTGGTTGATCGCCGAGCCACGCAGCACCGCCAGTACCGGATTCCCCTGGCTGCGCGCGTCGGAGAGCCGCTGCAGCAGCAGCACGCCCGCACCCTCGGCCCAGCCGGTACCGTCGGCGCCCGCGCCGAAGGCCTTGCACCGGCCGTCGGCGGCCAGCCCGCCCTGCCGGGAGAACTCGGCGAAGGCACCCGGCGTCGCCATGACGGTCACCCCGCCCGCGATGGCCATCGTGCACTCGCCCGCGCGCAGCGCCCGAGCGGCGAGGTGCAGCGCCACCAGCGACGACGAGCAGGCGGTGTCCACGGTCAGCGCGGGCCCCTCCAGCCCGAAGGTGTAGGCGATCCGTCCGGAGACCACGCTGGCCGCGCCGCCGGTGCCGAGGTAACCCGCCAGCTCCCCGTCGTCCTGGAGCAACGAGCCGTAGTCCTGGTACATGACGCCGGTGAAGACACCGGTCCGGCTGCCACGCAGCGCGGCGGGGTCGATCCCGGCCCGCTCCAGCAGCTCCCACGAGGTCTCCAGCAGCAGCCGCTGCTGCGGGTCCATGGCCAGCGCCTCGCGCGGCGAGACGCCGAAGAATCCGGCGTCGAAATCCGCGACGTCGTAGAGGAATCCACCCTCGGTGACCGCGCCGGGGGAGGTGTCCGGCCGCCAGCCCCGGTCCGCGGGGAAGGTCCCGACCGCGTCGGACCCGGCGAGCACCAGCTGCCACAGCTCCTCGGGCGAGCGGACACCCCCGGGGTAGCGGCATGCCATCGCGACGATGGCGATCGGCTCGTCCGGCGCGGCCTCGATCGCGGCGGGCGCGGTGGCACGTGCGGCACCGGCCAGTTCGTCGCGGAGGTGGCCTGCCAGCGCCGGAATGGACGGATAGTCGAAGACGAGGGTCGCGGGCAGCCGCAGCCCGGTGGCGGCGCCGAGCCGGTTGCGGAACTCCACCGAGATGAGCGAATCGAAGCCGAGGTCGGCGAAGGCCGCCGCCGGCGCGATCTCCGCGCTCCCGGCGTGGCCGAGTACGGCGGCCGCGTGCTCCCTGGCCAGCTCGCCGAGCAGGTCGAGCTGCCCGGCCTCGGGCAGCTCCGCGAGCCGCGCCGCGAGCGCGGGCGCGGGC
>NZ_JBHVAK010000132.1:0-3056 GCF_042667085.1 Nocardia sp. NPDC057353 | reverse complement strand
CCGCTCCCCTCCGGGGGAGCGGGCCTTTCCCGTTGGGGGAAGATTTCTGTACTCGGGGGCTATCGCCCCCGAACCCCCATCGGCTCCGCCGCCCCGAGCCCCATCCTCCTCGCCGGTGGGCGTGGGGGGTTCGGGGGCGTAGCCCCCGAGAATTAACTCTCTTCCTTTTTGGGGCCGGGGACGGCGGCCAGGCGCGCTTGGGCGGGGAGGCGGGCGGCTACGCGGAAGCCCCCACTGGGGCGGGGACCTGCGGTGAGGGCACCGCCGAGTTCGTGCGCCCGCTCGCGCATGGCGATGATGCCGTCACCCCCGCGCGGCCCGGGGGTACGCGGGGGCGGGGCGGCGGGGCGCGTGTTGTCGACGGTGATGTCGACGGAATCGGCCGCGTACCGAAGCGTCACCGTGGCCTCGGCCCCGGGCGCATGCCGCTGCACATTCCGCAGCGACTCGACGACGATCCCGGCCCCGACGACATCGATGGCGGCGGGCAGCGGCGCGGCGGTCCCGATCACCCGGTAGGTGACCGCGACCCCCGAACTCCGCGCCCGCTGCATGATCCCGTCGAGGTCATCGAGGCTCGGCGCATCCGGCTTGGGCGCGGGCTTGGGCGCCACTGGCTCCTCGGCAGGCTCAGCCGTCCGTCGTGCCTCCTTGGGCGGCCGCACCAGGAACCCGGCGGTCCGCCCGAGCAGCCCCTCGTCCCGCGCGAGCGGCTCCCCGCCCGCCGCAGGCTCCTCCGGCCGCACCCCGGTCCGCCGCAGACTGCTCAGCAACTCCTGCGCGTCCTCCAGCGCAGCCCGACTCGCCGTCTTGACGGCGGCCAGCGCGACCACCACCTGCTGCGGCTTCCGATCGGCGAGCTCGAGCGCCAGCCCGGACTGCTTGTTGATGGCGGAGAGGCTGTGCACCACCACCCCGTGCAGCTCCTCGGCGAGCGCCAACCGCTCCGCCGCGCTCTCCCGCTCGCGGTGCGCGATGCTCTCCCACGGCTCGGCCTCCTCCAGCCGCTGCGCGCAGCGCACCAGCTCGGCCCGCTGGCGCAGCAGCTCGGCGGTCCCGGCCAGCGCCAGCGCCCAGCCGAGCGCGCCGAGCGCCTGCCACCCGTCCTGCTCCCGGCCGAGCAGCACCGGCAGCGGCCACACCATGCACAGGTAGGCCACCGGGATCACCGGGTAGGTGTACTGCCACGGCGCCACCGCGGCCGCGGTGAGGAAGGCGGCGGCGGGCGCGGCGAGCGCGGGCAGGTAGCCGTGCCCGAGCAACGGGTAGGCGATCGCCACCGCGAAGACCACGTACAGCACCGGCAGCGGGTGGTATCGGCGCAGGACGAGCGCCACCGGACCGGCGATGAGCAGCGCGGTTCCGAGCGCGTCGAGCGGGTCGGTGGCGACCTGCCGCAGGTCCAGCGCGTAGCCGAGGGCGAGCTGGAGCACCGCGACCCCGCCCGCGAGCCCCCAATCCCACACCACCGAACCGCGATTCGTCTCACCTGGCGCTCTCACCCCGCCAGACTATGCGCCGCGACCGCGCGGCGCGGCAGGAGTGGCCGCGCGCCGTGCACTCCGAGCACACCGCCGGTGACCACGGGTATGGTTCCGGGATGGTCGATCAGTCGATTCGTCTTCCGGATCTGTCCTCCCGGCCGCACGAGCTCGCGGTGGAGCGGGTCATGTCCGCCTCCGCCGGCCTGCTCTTCGCCGCGTGGACCAAGGGTTTCGACCTGTGGCTCGCACAGCCGGATTCGCTGCTGCTGACCGGCGAGGTGAACACCCCGTTCTTCTTCGAGACCGAGAACGGCGGCGTCCGGCACCCGCACTACGGCCGCTTCCTGCGGCTGGAGACCGAGCGGCTGGTGGAGTTGACCTGGGTGAGCGCCGACACCCGCGGCGCCGAGACCGTGGTGTCGGTGCAGTTCGTGCGGCAGCCGCGCGGCATCCGGCTGCGGCTGCGGCACGCGGGCTTCGCCGACGCCGCCGCGCGGGACGCGCACCGCGCCGCCTGGCCCGCCGTGCTGGAGCAGCTGGACAAGCGGCTGACCGCCGCCGTCGGGTAGTGGCGTACGGCCCGGCCGAGTAGGTTCGGAGCCGCTATTCGCGAACTACCCTTCGAAAGGATCGTGATGCCAACTCGTAGCGCACGCACCGCCTGGACCGGCGGCCTGCAGGACGGCGCGGGCCAGGTCGAACTGGCCAGCTCCGGCGTCGGCAAGTACGACGTGTCGTTCCCGAAGCGCGCGGCCGACGACGCGGACGGCAGCACCAGCCCCGAGGAGCTCATCGCCGCCGCGCACTCCTCCTGCTACGCCATGGCGCTCTCCGCGCAGATCGCCGAGGCGGGCGGCACCCCGGAGAGCCTGGACGTGACCGCCGACGTCACGCTCGGCCCCGACCCGGCGGGCGGCTTCCGGATCAGCCGGATCGCGCTGACCGTGCGCGGCAAGGCGGCGGGGATCGACGCCGACCAGTTCGCCACCGCGGCGGCTGCGGCCAAGGCGGGCTGCCCGGTCAGCAAGGCGCTCGCCGGCGTCTCCGACATCGCGTTGGACGCGACCTTCGAGTCCTGACCCTGGCCCGGCGGTGCCCGCTCGAGGCACCGCCGGATCAGGCGAACCAGCGCCGCGCGGCCCGCGTGTACATGGCGGGCACCGCGACCAGCACCGCGAGCACGTGCACCGCGCGCAGCCCGGCGAGCAGCAGGCCGCCCGGGTCGAGCGCGGTCACCGGCGCGGTGACCGAGTCCGCGGAGAGCAGCCTGGCCGCGGGCTCGAGCAGCAGCGAGGCGAGCCCGGCGACGCCGAGCCCGACGGTGAGCAGCGCCCGCGCCCAGCGGTCGCCGTGCACCATGCGCAGCACCACCGCGAGGACGAGCAGGTAGAGCGCGGCTCGCCAGAGCAGCGGCGCCGCCCCGGTGTCACCGACCCTGGCCAGCCCCTCCAGCAGCCCCGCGGTCAGCGCGGTGAGGAAGCCCGCGCAGGCCACCCGGACCGGGCGCGGTGCCGCCGGACCGGCGGCGGGGAGCAGAAGCGAGCGGGCAGTGTCGGCCATGGCGCCGACACC
>NZ_JBHVAK010000131.1:0-3245 GCF_042667085.1 Nocardia sp. NPDC057353 | reverse complement strand
AAACCGAATCCCGAAGGAGCCGAACCAATGACCGACGATACCCGTCCCACCAGCACCGACACCGGTGCCGGGACGTTCCAGGAGGCGCGCTTCCGCGCCGACTACCTGCACTCCATGGCCTGCTACCCGGACGATCCGGCCGAGTACGACCCGGCCGATTCCCTGGACGCCGCCGAGTACGCATCACCGTGGATGAACAGCGGCGACTGGCAGGAGCGCGATTGGGTCGCCGAGTGGGTGTACCTGGGCGAGGCCAGCGAGCGGTGGCAGCGCGACCGCACCGCCGCCGCGGCGCACGCCGCGAAGCACGCCGACGAGCTGACCGCGGTGCAGCGGCGCAGCGAGGAGCAGGCCCGCGACCTCGCCGAGCACGGCATCACCTACGACGAGCACGGGCTGGTGTCGGGGCCCTACATCGAGGCCGTCGAGCAGCGCGGCGCCCTGGCCCATGCCCCGCATGACGTCTACCTCTACCGCTACGCCGACCGGGTCCCCGGTGACGAGGAGGTGCTGATGCGCGCCGACTACGACCGGGTCCAGGACTTCCGGGCATGGACGCAGGGCCGCACCCGCCCCAGCTGGGGCGTGGACCGGGCCGCCGGGATCGAGGCCCAGTGGACCGGCCGCGGTGACGAGCTGTCCGAAGCGTGGCGGCACCTCGATGGCGTCCGCCTGTGCTGGGAGCAGTACCCGGCGCAGTCGCAGCTGGCGCTGACCGAGCACGAGGCCCGGGCCGCCCGCGGCGAGTCGGGCCGGTTCACCGGGATGCAGTGGCGCAACCAGCTGCACGCCCGGGCACTGACCGGCAACGGCAAGTGGACCGTGGACGCCACCGACCGCGAGCGGGACGTGGCGTCGGCCGCCGAGCATGACCAGCTGCCGGATTCGGCGCTGGCCGACTACCGTTCGGGCAATGCGCTGGCGACCGGGCTGGCGAACGAGCGCAAGGGGTTACGGCGGTGAGCGCCTCGGCGATCGCGGCCACCATGCCCGCCCAGGCCGCCGAGCGGGTGCCGGGCCCGCGGCCGGCGGCGCCGCGCCCGGCCTTGCGGACCGCATGCACGGTCACCCTGGCCAAGGCCTCGCCGAAGCTCGCCGCGGTGCCGGTGGCCGGGGCGGCGGAGTCCGGGGAGCTGGCCGAGCGGCTGGCCGCGGCCAACCAGCGCGCTGCCGAGCTGGAGGAGCGCCTGGCCGCCGTCGTCGCCGAGCGCGACGCCGCCGAGCACCAGGCCGCGGTGCTGGAAGACCGTAACCGCGAGCTTGCCTGCGATCTCGACAACGCCCTGGACCAGCTGGCCGGGCACGCCCTGCACGCCGAGCAGGAGCGCCTCGTCGGCGCCCCGGCCTGGCACGAGCAGGACTCCTGGCTCGCGTCCGATCACCACCGAGGAGGTTTCAGCCGATGAACTCGACACCGGGTGTCCAGCCCGTCAACTCCGTCAACCGGGTGTCTACCCCGGCGTCCACCGGCCGGTTCGACCTGGCCGAGCTGACCGCGCTGGCGATGACGATCGTGATCGGCGCGGGTGCGTTCGCGTGGAGCTTCGCGGCGCTGACCGAGCTGTCGGTGATGGCCGGGATCACGCCGAAGCTGGCGTGGGCGGGCCCGATCTTCGTGGACGGGGCGATCGTCCAGTCGGCGGTGGCGCTGGTCTCGTTGCAGCGCCGGGCCCGGCAGAGCATCGAGATCCCGCGGGCGACGACGTGGTTCTTCTGGGGTGAGTTGTTCGCCGCCGAGGCGATCAGCGTGGTCGGAAATGGCTTGCACGCTGCGGAGTCCGGGGCGCGGGTGCTGCCCGCGACGATCGCGGCGTGCGTGGCCGGCGCGGCGCCGCTGTTCGGGCTGGCGGCCACGCACGGGCTGACCGCGCTGATCGAGGTCCCGCGCACCGCCGAGCCGGACCCGAGCACGGAGTGGACGCCGGTCCACGCCGAGGCGACCCGGCTGGACAGCGGCTCGACGGGGCTCGACACCGACCGGACAGCGCTGGACAGCGGGTCCACGGAGCTGGCCGAGGTGGTGGACACGGTGGACACCCACCCGCTGGCCGAGCGTGACGCCGAGATCCGGCGGCTGTACGCGGCCGGGCAGTCCACCCGGCGGATCGGCGCCCAGTTCGACCTGTCGCACTCCCGTGTCGCCCAGATCGTCAAGGCACCGGACACCGAGGGCGACACCGGCGACGACGACGGCGGGGAGGTGCTGAGCCTGGTTCGCTGACCGATCGCCCGCCCCCCGGGGCAGGCACCGAGCGGTGTCTGCCCCACCTCGATCCCGTACTTCACCGCTTCTACCTGGAGGACATCATGACCAACACCCTGAGCGACCTGGACCAGATCAACGCCGAGCTGATGGGCCAGGGTGCCCGCAACCCGTTCGGGCGCGCGATCGAGCCCGGGACCGCGGTCTCGGGCGAGATCATCGCGGTGGTGCGCCGCCAGCGGCACAACAGCGCCGGTGAGCCGCTGTTCTGGAAGGACCGGCGCCCGCAGCCCGCCGCCAACGGCACCCCGGTGATCGACTCGCAGCTGATCATCGAGACCGGCGTCTACGACGACGACGCCGACGACGGGCTGCGCGCGGTCACCCTGGACCGCGACGTGCAGCGCGCGATCAGCGCCGCGGTGCGCCGCTCGCGCGCCGGCGGAATCGCCATCGGCGGCCGGCTCGACAACCTGGTCTTCGTCGGCCCGGCGGAGAACGGATCCGGCCGCGCCTACAAGCTCGACGCCTACGTCGCGCCCGCCGCCGAGTAGCCGGCCGCACCACCCCGGGAAGCCCCGCCGTGTTCACGGCGGGGCTTCGTCGTGTCCGGGGCACCTCTGCCGGTCGGCTCATCCCCCGACTGTTCCCCGGGCCCTTCCTCCGAAGGCTTCTCGAGTGCGGCCCGGTGGCCGGTCCAGGGTGGCCGCAGGCCATCGGCGTAGCCGACGCGCAGCGCCCTTGACCGGGTGCCGGGCCGCACTCACGCTGTCCGGCCGAGGAAGGGCGTCCCGCCGTGGTTTCGGTGTCCGGATCGGTTGCTGGAGATGTTGCTGTGGCGTACCGAAAACCCACCGCGGAGTAACCGAAAACTAGCCGAAACCTATTGTGTTGCCACGATAGTTTTCGGGCCACTCCTCTTCCCTCCCATACCTGCCTTGAACTGCGGGTTTAAGGGCTGTGATTTCTGCTCACTCCCCCCACCCCCGTCCGACATCACATACCCACTTCGTGCGCATGTGATGTCGGACGGGGGTGGGGG
>NZ_JBHVAK010000130.1:0-3264 GCF_042667085.1 Nocardia sp. NPDC057353 | reverse complement strand
TCGGGGGCTCACGTCCGAGCGGCCGAGACTGGCGCCGTCGGCACGTGCGTCTCGGCCGCTCGGACGCGAGCCGGGCGCGAACCCGGGCGGGGTGGGGTCAGGCGGGGGCGAGCTGGACGCAGAAGTCGCGGAGGGCGGTCAGGCGGGCGGCGGCGGCTTTGCGGGCGTCGGGGAGGGCGGCGGGGGTGGGGACCGGGCGGACTACCTCGAGGTAGCACTTGAGCTTGGGCTCGGTGCCGGAGGGGCGCACCACGATGCGGTCGCCCTCGCCCTCGAAGAGCAGGGCGTCGGTGCGGAGGGGGCCGCGGGTGGCGGCGAGGTCGGTGTAGCGCATGGGCGCGCCCGCGATCCGCTGCGGCGGGGTGGTGCGGAGTGCGGTGACCACGGCGGCCGCGGCCTCCTGGTCGGCCAGGCGGAGCGCGACCTGGTCGCCCGCGTGCACGCCGAACTCGACGGCGAAGCGGTCCAGGTCGGCGAGCAGGGTGCTGCCCGCGGCGCGGCGGCGGGCGACCAGGTCGGCGGCGAGCACGGCGGCGGAGACGCCGTCCTTGTCCCGGACGGCGGCGGGGTCGACGCAGTGCCCGATCGCCTCCTCGTAGGCGTAGACCAGGCCGTCCCCCGCCCTGGCCAGCCACTTGAAGCCGGTCAGCGTCTCGGCGTAGCGGGCGCCGCGCGCGGCGGCGACCCGGCCGAGCAGCCGGGACGAGACCAGCGTGGTCGCGACCAGGGCGTCCGCCGGTGCGGTGCGCAGCACGTCGGCGCCGAGCAGGACGCCGGTCTCGTCGCCGCGCAGCATGCGCCAGCCGTCCGGGCCCGGCACGCCGAGCGCGCAGCGGTCGGCATCCGGGTCGAGCGCGATCGCCAGGTCCGCGCCGACCCGCTCGGCGAGCGCGAGCAGCAGGTCGGCCGCGCCCGGCTCCTCGGGGTTGGGGAAGGCGACGGTGCGGAAGTCCGGGTCCGGCTCGAACTGCTCGGGCACCACGTGCACGTCGTCGAAGCCCGCCGCGGCCAGCGCGCGCAGCGCCACCGCGCCGCCGACGCCGTGCAGCGGGGTGAGCGCGATCCGCACCGGCGCGCGCTCGCCGGGCCCGCCGATCCGCTCCGGGATGCCGGTGACCCGTTCCAGGTAGGCGGCGAGCGCGGTGCCGTCGGCGGGCGCCACCACGGTTCGCGGAATCGGCTCGGTGACGGCGTGGATGGCGCGCTCGATCTCGGTGTCGGCGGGCGCCACCAGCTGCGCGCCGCCCTCCAGGTAGACCTTGTAGCCGTTGTCACCGGGCGGGTTGTGCGAGGCGGTGATCTGCACCCCGGCCACCGCGCCCGTGGCGCGCACCGCGTGCGCGAGCACCGGGGTCGGCAGCGGCTCGGGCAGCAGCGTCACTCCGAACCCGGCCGCGGCGAAGATCTCGGCGGTCACGGTGGCGAACTCCGCCGACCCGTGCCGCGCGTCCCGGCCGACCACGACCGGACCCCCGCCCAGGCAGCGCTCGCGCAGCCACGCCGCGAGCCCGGCGGTGGCGCGCGCGACGGTGACCGCGTTCATGCCGTCCGGCCCGTCGCGCAGCGGGCCGCGCAGCCCGGCGGTGCCGAAGCGCAGCATCTAGAGCCGCTCCAGGATGCCGCGCAGCAGCTTGCCGAGCCGCGGCGCGGCGGCGGTGCCCTCGGCCAGCACCTCGGCGTGCGAGAGGTTGGCCCCGGTGACCCCGGCCGCCAGGTTGGTGACGAGCGAGATGCCGAGCAGCCGCGCGCCGAGCGCGCGCGCCGCGATCGCCTCCAGCACGGTCGACATGCCGACCAGGTCGGCGCCGACGGTGCGCAGCATCCTGATCTCGGCGGGCGTCTCGTACTGCGGGCCGATGAGCCCGGCGTACACGCCGTCGGCGAGGCTCGGGTCGACCTCCCGCGCCAGCGCGCGCAGCTCCGGGGACCAGGCGTCCACCAGGTCGACGAAGGCGGGGCCGGTGAGCGGGGTGCGGGCGGTGAGGTTGAGGTGGTCGGCGATGAGCACCGGCTCGCCGACGGCCATGCCGTCCCTGATCCCGCCCGCGGCATTGGTGAGCAGCACGGTCTCCGCGCCCGCCGCGATCGCCGCGGTCACCGGGACCACCACCTCGGCGGGGGAGTACCCCTCGTACATGTGCTGGCGGCCCATGAGCAGCAGCACGTCGGTGCCGCCGACGGGGACCGAGAGCACGGTGCCGACGTGGCCCTGCGCGGTCGGGGTGCCGAAGCCGGGTAGCTCCGGCATGGGCACCGCCGCCCTCGGCGTTCCGATCTCCGCGGCCGCGGCCTGCCAGCCCGACCCGAGCACCACCGCGACGCGGTGGCGCGCTACCCCTGTCCGCTCGGCGATCGCCGCTGCGGCCTCTTCGGCAAGCATGGGGTCACGATAGTCGGGGGCGGTGCGGCGTTCGCGCGGGTGTGGCCCCGGTCACCGCGGCGGCTCGGCTACCCGTCGGTAGGGTCGCCCGGATAGGCTGCCCGCATGCCGTATCTGGAGCGCCGGGGTGACGTGTTCGTGCTGTTTCTGGGATCGGAGGAGCAGCGGGGGGCCGACGAGGAGAACCGCTTCCACCCGGACGTGCTGGCGCAGGTGAACGCGCTGCTCGACGAGGTCGAGGCGTCCGAGGGACCCGCCGCGCTGGTCACCACCGCGACCGGGAAGTTCTTCAGCAACGGCCTGCACACCGAGTGGCTCTTCGGCAACCCCGATGCGATGCACGGCTACCTGGACAGCGTGCACGCGCTCTACGCGCGGCTGCTCACCTTCCCGCTGCCCACCGTCGCCGCGGTGAACGGCCACGCCTTCGGCGCGGGCGCCATGCTCGCCACCGCGCACGACTTCCGGGTCATGCGCGCCGACCGCGGGTACTGGTCGCTGCCGGAGATCCACCTCGGCATGCCCTTCACCGTCGCGATGAACGCGCTGCTCACGCACCGGCTCAGCAACCAGGTCGCGGTCAAGGCGATGACGACCGGGCACCGGTTCGGCGCCGACGAGGCGATCTCGGCGGGGATCGTCGACGCCAAGGCGGGGGCGGACAGTTTGCTCGATATCGCGGTCGAGCAGGCGGCCGGGCTCGCGGCGAACCGCAAGCCGAACCTCGCCGTCATCAAGCGCGCCCTGCACGGTGCGGTCCTGCCGGGACTCACCACCCCGACCACCCCGGAAAATCTTGCGTTCGGGTGATTCCGGAGTTTCGCTCGAGCTGAGCGGAACGGGTTCGCGCCCGGCTCGCGCCCGAGTGGGCGAAGTGTATGCGC
>NZ_JBHVAK010000129.1:0-3272 GCF_042667085.1 Nocardia sp. NPDC057353 | reverse complement strand
AGGCCCTGACCGCCATCGAGGAAGCCGTCCAGCTCCGCCGGACGCTGGCCACCCAGCGCCCCGACGCCTACCTGCCCGACCTCGCGGGAAGCCTGAACAACCTCGCGAACCGGCTCAGCGGGCTCGGCCGCGCCGAGCAGGCCCTGACCGCCATCGAGGAAGCCGTCCAGCTCTACCGGACGCTGGCCACCCAGCGCCCCGACGCCTACCTGCCCGACCTCGCCACGAGCCTGAACAACCTCGCGAACCGGCTCGGCGGGCTCGGCCGCGCCGAAGAGGCCCTGACCGCCATCGAGGAAGCCGTCCAGCTCCGCCGGACGCTGGCCACCCAACGCCCCGAGGTGTATCAATCCGCGCTGGGCCGATCTCTACAGGTGGCTGCCGCCAACTACGGTCGGTTGGGGGTCCTCGCCAAGGATCGGGGGGATTGTGGTGAAGCCGAGCGGCGTTATCAGCAGACCCTCACCGTCTTCGAAGAACTCGGCGACCGTGCTGGCACAGCCACTTCGTTCTCGCTGATGGGGGAGTTGAAGTCGGCGTGGGGGCTGGGCGGTGAAGCTGTGGTGTGGCACATCCGCGCCCTCGCACTCCGGGCGGAACTCAAGGTGCCACAAGCGGCAATCGACATTCGCGCCCTGCGCGGGCTGCGGACCGAACTCGGGCCCCAGACCTTCACCACTCACGCTCTCACCGTCCTGTCCCCGGAAGTGCTAGAGCAGCTCGACGACCTGCTCGACAAGGCCGCATAGCTCCCCGCCCCGCCCGGCTTCACCGGCGCCCCGCATGGTGACAACTACGAGAACTATCCGAGGACTGGGCAGGCCAGAACCGGTCAAGGGTGTTGCGGGCAACGCAGCGCGCCGTCGCTGACGGTCCAGCCTCGCCCGTTGAGCATCCGCAGCACGACCTCGGGCACCCGGCCGCCGGCCGCGCGGGTCCGAGCGGCGAGTTCCCCGCCGAGCAAGGGCCCTTCCTCGCAGTCCGGGTCGCCGCAGGCGATCGGGAACCGCTGAGCGGGCTGGCATTCGGCGCAGTGCCGGGTCGCGATCAGCCCGCCGCGGTTGTCGTCGGAGGTGTCGAGTTCGTACCAGCGGAACGCCACATCGGCGGCCAGCTGCAGCGGGCCGTAGGCCCGGCTGGGCTCGGTCCCGCAGGTCGGGCACGGCTCCACCCGCCGGGTCCGACCGCGCCCGGACGTGCGGTGCGGCCGCTGCGCGATGTCCGCCAGCGGCAGCGCCGTGCCGCTGACGGCGGTCGCCGGCGCGAGGATCGCTTCGACGGCGACCACCCGCTGCACTGCCTCCGGCGAGAGCACCGCGGTGCCCAGCTCCGTCGGGGCACCCGGCTCGGCGGCGCGCGGGGAACCCGCGGCAGCACCCGGCTCGGCGGCGCGCGGGGAACCCGCGGCAGCACCCGGCTCGGCGGCGCGCGGGGAACCCGGGCTCGCGATGCTCGCCCGGATGGTGCCGGGGCGGGGCCGGGCGCCCCCGGCGGTCTTGGTGAGGTGCCCGTAGACGGTGGTGCGCCCGGCGCCGACGATGTCGGCGATCTGCTGCACGGTGTGAGCACCCTCGTCATAGAGCCGCTGCGCCAGCGCGGCCTGATCCGCCGAGAGCTTCGGCGGCCGGCCCCCGCGGCGCCCGCGGGCCCGGGCGGCGGCCAGGCCGTCGTGGGTGTTGGCAACGATGAGCTCGCGCTGGAACTCCGCGAGCACCGACAGCATCCCGAACATGGCCCGGCCCTCGGGGGTGTCGGTGTCGATGCCCTGCTCGATCACCTTCAACCCGATCCCACGCTCGCGGAGCTCGGCGCCGAGGGTGACCAGGTGCAGCATCGAGCGGCCGAGCCGGTCCAGGCGGGTGATGACGAGGGTGTCGCCGTCACGGGCGATGCGCAGCACGAGGTCGAGCTGGGGGCGGGTGGCCTTGGCGCCGGAGGCGACGTCGATGTGGACGTCGCGCTCGTGCACGCCGGCGCGGATGAGGGCGTCGCGTTGGTGGTCGGCGTTCTGCTCGGCGGTGGAGATTCGCCCGTACCCGATCAGCATGCGTCGAAAATACCGGCTCGCACGGGTTTTGCGACGTTGATTTCCGACGCGAGTTGCCGACACTCACCGCCAGGACCGACGGTGGACTGGTGGTGAGTGTCGGAAAACGATCCATTTCCGAACACCGCCAACCAGCGGCAGAGCAGATGGGCTCGGCTTGTCAGATCCAACTGCTATAACAGGGCCTTCAAGAACCTGCAGGAGCGAAGGAGTTGAAGTGGCGGTTTTGTTCACTCATCGGCGCATGTCACCGGGAGGGTTCAGGAATGAGCACATCACCCACGTGAAGTGGCTCCAGGAGCACGACGGGAAGACCGGCTCTATGGCCAAGCCGGACGCAGCGGAATGGCTGGACAAGGGCAATAAGGCCTACGTACAAGGGCCGTACAGCCGTGTGGAAGTCGGAGTGGTACGCGAAGCCGGAAAAGAGCCGTACCTCAGGACCGACGCCAACGGCAAGGGGGAAGACAACCTCTTGTCGCTCCCCTTGTTCTAACGGGCGGTACCGCTGGAAGTGGCCATTCGTGAAGGCCGTCAGGCTCGGCCAGCGGTACCGGGCAGGAGAGGGCACCGCTCGCTCATCCGGAAATCAGAAAGAGTTCCTCCCGTCGTCATGCGACGATGCTCTGATGTCCGATGGCGAGCACACCTCTCCTGCCGCTGACCGTCGCAAGTTCGAGGAAGCGCTCCGGCTGCGCGACGTTCAACACCTCGCGGCCTCTGCCTCGGTATGGATGCAGGAAGCGATGAACGCCTGGAGCGAGGACGAGTACGGGAAGGTCGCCGTCCTGGCACCACTGGCTGTCGAGCACCTCGGCAAAGCAGTCCTGTGGCAGAAGAACCCCGTACTCGTTGTACCCCTGTCGCCTGACGCCGAAGCCAGCCTGGCCAAACTCGCCACCCGGCCCACCCTTACCGACCCCAAGCTTCGAACTGTCGGACTCAAGACACTCCTGGGCAGAATCGAGACTGTCACCGGGTCGCTGCCCATCAACCAGAGCCGACGGACCCGCATGGTCGAGATCCGTAACGGTGCGATGCACATCGCCTCCTCGGGAACCTCCCGCCATGTACTCATCGATGCTCTGATGCTGTGCAACGCTTTCCTCGAACAGCTCGGTCAAGAACCTGGGACTGCTGCACGAGTTGGTGACGGGTTCGGTCAGGCGGCCTGAGTGGCTGCCGTGGTCATGATCGCTTCGTACTCGATCGGGGTCAATCTGCC
>NZ_JBHVAK010000128.1:0-3389 GCF_042667085.1 Nocardia sp. NPDC057353 | reverse complement strand
GCAACGAGGAAGGCCCGCCCGGTGCGCCGGGCGGGCCTTCCTCGTCTCGGGTGGGGTCAGGCGCGCTCGAGCACGACCACCGGGATCACCCGGTCCGTCTTGGTCTCGTACTCGGCGAAGCCGGGCATGAGCTCGACCAGCTTGCCGTAGAGCCGGTCGCGCTCCGCGCCGCCGGTGACCGGGGTCGCGGTGGCGGTGAACGTCTCGGTGCCGAGCTCGACGGTGACCTCCGGGTTGGCCCTGACGTTGTGGTACCAGTCCGGGTTGCTGTCGGCGCCCGCCTTGGAGGCGGCGATCACCAGCCGCTCGCCGTCCCTGGCCAGCGCCAGCGGGCTCACCCGCGGCGCGCCGCTCTTCGCCCCGGTCGTGGTGAGCAGCAGCAGCTCGGCCCCCTCGAAGGGCCCGCCGACCTTCCCGGCATTGGCCCGGAACTCGGCGATGATCTTCGCGTTGAAATCCTCGGCCACAGCCGCTCCCTCCGATCGCAGGTGCGCGGGTCCGCGCGAACCCGAGGCTACCGGGCCCACGATCTCACCCGCTCCGGGTGACGCGGCGGCGCGCGGGCGGCGGCACGCTGGGTGCACGGGATCGGCGGAAGGAGCGAGGGTGACCCCGCTGCGCTACCAGTTCATCATCGACGGCGAACTCTCCGAGCGCGCGCTCGCCGCCTTCCCCGAGCTGGCCGCCTCGAACCGGGCGCCCGGCGCGGTGACCACGCTCTACGGCCCGGTCACCGACCCAGCCGCGCTGCGCGGCCTGCTGGCCAGGATCGACGCGCTCGGCCTCACCCTGCTGGAGCTGCGGCAGATGCCGGACTGAGGCTCAGACCCGGACCGGCACCTTCGGCCGCACCGGCCGCAGCGTCTTGCCCAGGTCGGTGCGGAGCGTGGTGGCCGAGTCCAGCAGGTAGTTCTGCCGCACCTTCCACGGGTGCCGGTCGCCCTGCCGCGGGAAGTCGCCGATCGAGCGCTGGATGTAGCCGGAGGCCAGGTCGAGCAGCGGCTGCTCGCCGAGCTCGCCGACGGGCTCCGGCACCACCGCGGCGTACCCCTTCCGGTCCATGAAGTTCAGCACCTTGCAGATGAGCCGGGAGGTCAGGTCGGCGCGCAGCGTCCAGGAGGCATTGGTGTAGCCGATGCAGACGGCGAAGTTCGGCACCCCGGTGAGCATGGTGCCCTGCCACACGTACTGCTCGGGCAGCGCCACCTCGACCCCGTCCACCGAGGGCGCGATGCCGCCGAAGGCGAGCAGCTCCAGCCCGGTCGCGGTGATCACGATGTCGGCGGGCAGCACCCGGCCGGAGGCCAGCCGGATGCCGTCGGGCACGAAGCGGTCGATGCGGTCGGTGACGACCTCCGCCTTCCCCTTCTTCATGGCCTTGAAGAAGTCGGCGTTCGGCACCGCGCAGAGCCGCTGGTCCCACGGGTCGTACTCCGGGGTGAAGTGCTCGGCGACCAGCTTCTCGTCGCCGAGGATGCGGGTGGTGAGCCCGGTCAGCAGCTTGCGCGCGGCCGCGGGGCGGCGGCGGCAGTACTGGTAGAAGCCCATGCTGAACAGGATGTTCTTGGTGCGGATGAGCCGGTGCGCGAGGTCGGGCGGGAGCGTCGCGCGCAACTTGTCGGCGATCCTGTCCCGGCCGGGGACCGCGCTGATCCAGGTCGGGGTGCGCTGCAGCATGGTGACCGACTCGGCGTCGGCGGCCATGGCGGGCACCAGCGTCACCGCGGTGGCGCCGCTGCCGATCACCACCACCCGCTTGCCGGTGTAGTCCAGCTCCTCCGGCCAGAACTGCGGGTGCACCACCTGCCCGGTGAAGTCGTCGCGCCCGGCGAACTCCGGCGCGTGGCCGCGGTCGTAGTTGTAGTAGCCCGCGCAGCTGTAGAGGAAGCCGCAGGTCAGTGCCGTCTGGACGGCGGTGCCGTCGGGCTCGCGGCGCTCCAGCGTCAGGGTCCAGCGCAGCTGCTCCGAGGACCAGTCGGCGGCGACCACCTTGGTGCCGAAGCGGATGTGCCGGTCGATGCCGTACTCGTGCGCGGTCTCGGTGATGTAGCGCAGGATGGCCGGGCCGTCCGCGATGGACTTGGCGTCCCGCCACGGCTTGAAGGGGTAGCCGAGGGTGAACATGTCCGAATCCGAGCGGATCCCCGGGTAGCGGAACAGATCCCAGGTGCCGCCGAGCGCCGCGCGGGCCTCCAGCACGGCGTAGCTCTTGCCGGGGCACTCGGTCTGCAGCCGGTACGCGGCGCCGATCCCGGAGAGCCCCGCACCGACGATCACGACATCGAGGTGTTCGGTCATGGCTCCAGTCTGCCCGGGCCCGGCCGCGCCTTCTTGCTTTCACGCGACAAAACTTTGATCCTGGACGACATGTCCGTGATCCGCTCCGCGGGGCTGCGCGGTTTCCGCGCCACCGTGGCCGAGCTCGGCGGCGACGCCGAGGCGCTGGCCGCCGCGGCCGGGCTGCCCGCCGCCGCGCTGGACACCGACGACATGCTGGTGCCGGACACCGCCGTCGCCGCGGTGCTCGAGCTCGCCGCGCACCGGCTCGGCTGCCCCGACCTCGGGCTGCGCATCTCCTACCGACAGGACCTGGACATGCTCGGCCCGCTCGCACTGGCCATCCGCAACTCGCCGACGCTCGCCGGGGTCATGGAGTGCACCGCGCGCTACCTCTTCGTGCACGCGCCCTCGCTCAGCCTCGGCCTGGAGCCGGACCCGTACGGCGACGAGCACGTGGTCGCGCTGCGCTACGAGGTGCGCACCGACGACCTGCCCGCCCCGGTGCAGGGCACCGACCTCGGGCTCGGCTTCGTGCACCGGGCGCTGCAGCGGCTGGTCGCCCCGCGCTACGGGCTGCGCTCGGTGGAGCTGCCGTACCGCCCGCCCGCCCCGCTCGCCGCCTACGAGCGGTTCTTCGGCGCCCCGGTGCGGGCCGGGCGCCCGGCCGCGCTGCTCCGGGTGCCGCGCGGGCTGGAATCGCGCTCGCTGGCGGGCGGTGACGAGACGCTGCACCGGCTGGCCATGGCCTTCCTGGCCGCGCAGACCGCGGGCGACGGCACTGCGGCGGCGCCGCGGGTGCGGACCACGGTCAGGCAGTTGCTCGGCACCGCCCCGCCGGAGATCGGCGTCGTCGCCGAGCTGCTCACCGTGCACCCGCGCACCCTGCAGCGCAGGCTCGCCGACGAGGGAACGAGTTTCGCGGCGATCCTGGACGAGGTGCGCCGCGACCAGGCGCACCGCTACCTGACCACCACCGCCATGCCGATGCGCCAGATCGCCTCGCTGCTCGGCCTGGCCGAGCAGGCCACGCTCACCCGCTGCTGCCGCCGCTGGTGGGGCCGCACCCCGACGGCGGTCCGGCGCGACCGGCCCTGAGCGCACGCGAACGG
>NZ_JBHVAK010000127.1:0-3394 GCF_042667085.1 Nocardia sp. NPDC057353 | reverse complement strand
ACCGGCGCGGGGGGGGGGGCCCTACGGGGCGCGGTGCGGGTGCGGGCCGGGGCCGGGGGGGGGGGGGCCACGCCCCCCGCTACCGTGTCCGCGTGCCGCTCTCCTTCGACCTCGCCGGAATGCACCAGCTGGACGACTGCACCTGGGGGGATCCGGTCACCCGCGACGTGGTCGCCGTGCACTTCTTCGACGTCGCGCCGGAGCTGCCCGCCGCGCTGGACGACGCCGAGGAGCTGCGCCGCGGGCTGGCCGAGCACCACGCCGCCTCCGGCTGCCTGATCGAGGCGCTCGTCATCTGGGTGGACGGGCTGCCCGCGCTGCTCAGGGTGGAGAAGGTGCCGATGCCGTTCGCGCCGGGCAGGTTGGCCTATTCCGCCTCGATCCTGGTGCCGCGGGCGCGCTGCAGCGCCGTCCTGCAGATCATCTGCCCCGAGGTGGGGGAGCCGATCGCCCGCGAGGTGGTGGTCACGCAGCGCGCCGAGACCAGGAACCGCAGGCGCGGCCACCCGTACGCGCCCGGGCTGCAGGGCAGGCTCCCCTTCACCTCCGCCGACGACGTCCGCTGGGACGAGAGCTTCCCGCAGCACCCGCTGAGCCGGGCCAGGCGCTGGGTGGTGCAGACCGTGCCGACGGTCCGGGTCGACCCTGAGTTCGCCGCGCTCGCGCCCTACGCGGGCTGAGCCGTCACGGCCTGCGGGTCACGAAGATCGCGGTCCCGGGAAAGATCTCGCCGCGCAGCGGGCTCCACTGCCCCCACTCCCGGTCCAGCCACTCCGGCCAGTCCGGCTCGACGATGTCCTCCAGCACCAGCCCGGCCGCCACGATCTCGCGCACCCGGTCGCCGATCGTGCGGTGGTGCTCGACATAGACCGGCGCGCCCTCCGGGTCCACCTCGACGTAGGGGCTGCGGTCGAAGTAGGGGTTCTGCGCGACCAGCCCGGCCGGGCCCGGATCGTCCGGGAAGATCCAGCGCATCGGGTGGTTCACCGCGAAGACCCAGCGCCCGCCGGGCCGCAGCACCCTGGCCACCTCGCGCATCACCGCCGCCGAGTCCGCGACGAACGGCACCGCGCCGAAGGCCGAGCAGGCCAGGTCGAAGCTCGCGTCGGCGAAGGGCAGCGCCTCGGCGTCGGCCTGCACCAGCGGCACCGCAGGCCCGCCGCGCGCCATCACCGCGACCCCGCGGCGCAGCATGCCCGCCGAGATGTCCAGCCCCACCGGGCGCGCGCCGCTGCTCGCCAGCCAGCGCGCGCACGGCGCCGAGCCGCAGCCGATCTCCAGCACGTCCCGCCCCGCGACCGCGCCCAGCAGGTGCCAGTCGCCCTCGTGCAGCCCCTCCGGGCACCAGACGAACTCGCCGGTGGGGGAGTCGACGCCGAGGAAGTTGGCGTGCTCGCGGTGGTAGTCGGCGGCGTCCGCGTCCCACCAGCGCCGATTGGCCGTGCTGCTGGCGGCGGAGCCTGCCTCGATCCGGGCGACCGCGGTCACCCCGAGGTCGGCCTCGGCGGCCGCGTGGCGGTGGTCGGACACGCCGGTCAGCCTAGTCGGGCTGCGGATTTCGACCGCGCAGGCCCGGTTTGCCCGGGCGTGATCGGGTGCCGTAGGCTGATCCGCGAGTGTCAACTGTACTGGCGTACCGGTCATCGGGGTTCTCGAACGCGGAGTTTCCTGGTGAGCCGGTCGTGGCACTGGGTATCGGGCCGGGTACACTCGGCGCGCCTCCCGAAACACTCCGCGCTCGGAATATCCGGCGGCAACGCCGGGTTTCGTCAGGCGATGCGTGCGGTACGTTCACTGTGTCCGTCGTCGCATCGTCGCGGTGATTTCGCAGCGTACCGAAAGTTCCAATGTCCGCAACCGACCACAATCCGTCCGGAGCACACCGACACATGCCCACCACCGTCACCTCGCCGCAGGTAGCCGTCAACGACATCGGCTCCGCCGAGGACTTCCTCGCCGCCATCGACGCCACGATCAAGTACTTCAACGACGGCGACATCGTCGAGGGAACCATCGTCAAGGTCGATCGCGACGAGGTCCTGCTCGACATCGGTTACAAGACCGAAGGCGTCATCCCTTCCCGCGAGCTCTCCATCAAACACGATGTCGACCCCAACGAGGTCGTTTCCGTCGGCGATGAGGTGGAAGCCCTGGTCCTCACCAAGGAGGACAAGGAAGGCCGCCTGATCCTGTCGAAGAAGCGGGCGCAGTACGAGCGTGCGTGGGGCACCATCGAGGAGCTCAAGGAGAAGGACGAGGCCGTCAAGGGCACCGTCATCGAGGTCGTCAAGGGCGGCCTGATCCTCGACATCGGCCTGCGCGGCTTCCTCCCGGCCTCGCTGGTCGAGATGCGCCGGGTCCGCGATCTGCAGCCGTACGTCGGCAAGGAGATCGAGGCCAAGATCATCGAGCTGGACAAGAACCGCAACAACGTGGTCCTGTCCCGCCGCGCCTGGCTGGAGCAGACCCAGTCCGAGGTGCGCAGCGAGTTCCTGCACCAGCTGCAGAAGGGCCAGGTCCGCAAGGGTGTGGTCTCCTCCATCGTCAACTTCGGCGCCTTCGTCGATCTCGGCGGTGTCGACGGCCTGGTGCACGTCTCCGAGCTGTCCTGGAAGCACATCGACCACCCGTCCGAGGTCGTCGAGGTCGGCAACGAGGTCACCGTCGAGGTGCTCGACGTCGACCTGGATCGCGAGCGCGTCTCGCTGTCGCTGAAGGCGACCCAGGAGGATCCGTGGCGGCAGTTCGCCCGGACCCACGCCATCGGCCAGATCGTGCCGGGCAAGGTCACCAAGCTGGTTCCCTTCGGCGCGTTCGTCCGCGTCGAGGAGGGCATCGAGGGCCTGGTGCACATCTCCGAGCTGGCCGAGCGCCACGTCGAGGTGCCGGACCAGGTCGTGGCGGTCGGCGACGACGCCATGGTCAAGGTCATCGACATCGACCTGGAGCGGCGTCGGATCTCGCTGTCGCTGAAGCAGGCGAACGAGGACTACAACTCCGAGTTCGACCCGTCGAAGTACGGCATGGCCGACAGCTACGACGAGCAGGGCAACTACATCTTCCCCGAGGGCTTCGACTCCGAGACCAACGAATGGCTCGAGGGCTTCGAGAAGCAGCGCGAGGAGTGGGAGGGCCGCTACGCCGAGGCGGAGCGCCGCCACAAGATGCACACCGCGCAGATCGAGAAGATGGCGGCCGACGCCGCGGCCGAGGCCGCGAACGGTGGCGGCTCCTCGAACTACTCGTCGGAGTCCGGCGGCGGTTCGCAGTCCTCCACCCCGGAGCCCGCCGGTGGCTCGCTCGCCAGCGATGCGCAGCTCGCCGCGCTGCGCGAGAAGCTGTCGGGCAACGCCTGATCCGCTCAGCTGTAGTACCGAAGGCCCCGATCCGGACG
>NZ_JBHVAK010000126.1:0-3419 GCF_042667085.1 Nocardia sp. NPDC057353 | reverse complement strand
GTGCGGCCCCCTGGACCGCACCGCGCCGCGTTGTCGTGGAACCCTATTCCGTCCCGTCCGGAGGAATTTCCGGCAGCCCCTCGCTGGCTCGCAACTTCTCCGCCATGGAGGTGAGAAGGTTCTGCGATTCTTCGGAGAGGTCGAACGCCCGGCTCGACAGTCTGCGCAGCCCGTAGCCCTGCAGCTGCGACAGCAGCTCCAGGTCGTGGTCGATCTTGGCCGCGTAGATGTCGTTGAAGAAGTAGTCCGGCTTGACCTTGAAGAACTTGGCCAGTGCCGCCACCGTCTCGTCCGACGGATTCGTCCGCTGCCCCGACCGCAACTGCGACAGGTACGGTTTCGAGATCGGATGCCCGGAGGCTGTCAGCGCTGCCGCAACCTCCGCGTTGGTGTGCGGCTTGCGCCCCGGGGGATGCACGGTTTCGAACAGCTTGTTCAGCCGCGCCGCGAAATCAGCCATTGTGAGCCGCCCAATTCCCTTCGCTGTACTAAGAGAGGTTATCTCGGATACCTATCATTGATATTAGCGGCTCAGTAACTGAAAACCTACGCCTGATTGCCTATTTCCTGACGCCTCACGCCGGCCCGTGGGCTGAAGTGGCTTCGAATCGACGTTTGCGGGTTGGCGCGGGGGTCTCTGGGCGACTGGCACATGGCAACGGTTCTCGCCTGTCGGGCGAACGGTCGACCACGCACCGATGTTCGCTCGAAAGTAGCTGATGTCTCATCTATTCCGGACGGCCCGGTAACATGTGGTGTACAACACGTTCTCGCGGCTCCGAGATGAACGTTCAACGAAACCGACCGGAATCGACACTTCTGGCTAGAGCCGCTCGATGATGGTGCCCGTGGCGAGCGCGCCGCCCGCGCACATCAGCACCATGGCGGTGCTCCCGCCGGTGCGCTCCAACTCGTGCAGAGCCGTTGTGAGCAAACGGGATCCGGTGGAGCCGACCGGGTGCCCGATGGCGATGGCGCCGCCGTTGACGTTGACCCGGTCCAGGTCGGGTTCGTGCACCCGGGCCCAGGAGAGCGCCACCGAGGCGAACGCCTCATTGATTTCGAAGAGGTCGAGATCGCCGATCTTCATCCCGGACTTCTCCAGCAGCCGGGTGCAGGCCTGCACCGGGCCGTCCAGGTGGAACTCGGGCTCGGCGCCGACCACGACCTGGGTGACGATCCTGGCCCGCGGGCGCAGCCCGGCCCGCTCGGCGGCGGCCCGCTCCATGAGCAGCACGGCCGCGGCGCCGTCCGAGATCTGCGACGAGCTGCCCGCGGTGTGGATGCCGCCGTCCAGCACCGGCTTCAGCGTGGCCAGCTTCTCCACGGTGGTCTCGCGCAGCCCCTGGTCCCGGCTGACGGTGAGCGTCTCGCCGGTGCGGTTGCCCTCCTTGTCCACCTCGGGCGCGGTCACCGTGAGCACCTCGCGGTCGAAGCGGCCCTCGGCCCACGCCTGGGCGGCCAGCCGCTGCGAGCGCGCGCCGAACTCGTCCACGTCCGCGCGGGTGATGCCGCGCCGCTTGGCGATGCGCTCCGCCGCCTCGAACTGGTTCGGCAGATCGATGTTCCAGGAGTCCGGCCTGCGCGGGCCCGCGTTCTCGCCCACGTTCGCGCCGAGCGGCACCCGGCTCATGGCCTCCACCCCGCAGGCGAGCCCGATCTCCACGGCGTCCGCCGCGATCAGCCCGGCCACCAGGTGCGCGGCCTGCTGCGCCGAGCCGCACTGGGTGTCGATGGTGGTGGCGGCGACCTGCCAGGGCAGCCCGGCATGCAGCCATGCCACCCTGGTGACATTGTTGGATTGCTCGCCTGCCTGCGTGACGCAGCCGCCGATGACCTGCTCGACCTGCGCCGGATCGATCCCGGCGCGGTCCAGGATGCCGCGCTGCGCGGCGCCGAGGAGCTCCGCGGCGTGCAGCCCGGAGAGCTGGCCCCGGCGCTTGCCGATCGGGGTCCTGGCCGCTTCGACGATGACGGGAGTGCCCATCTGCACCCTTCCTTCGGAGAAAGAAATGAAACGTGTTCACGCACTTTGTGCTGTAATGAGTGTAGAACGTGTTTCAGTTTGTCGTTCGAGGACAGTGTCGAAGGAGACATCTGGTGGTAGACACACGGAACCGGCCGAACCTGCCGGAGGGCTTCGATGTGACCGACCCGGCCATCTACGCCGAGCGGGTTCCGGCTGCGGAGTTCGCTGAGCTGCGGCGTGCTGCGCCGATCTGGTGGAACGAGCAGTCGCGCGAGGTCGGTGGGTTTCGCGACGGCGGGTTCTGGGTTGCCAGCAAGCACGCCGACGTCAAGGAGATCTCGCGGCGCAGCGACGTCTTCTCGACGCACGAGAACACCGCGATCCCGCGGTTCAACGACGACATCACCCGCGAGCAGATCGAGCTGCAGCGGTTCGTCCTGATCAACAAGGACGCGCCGGAGCACACCAAGCTGCGCAAGATCATCAGCCGCGGCTTCACCCCGCGTGTGATCAACGGCCTGCGCGAGGAGCTCTCCAACCGGGCCGAGCAGATCGTCAAGACCGCCGCCGAGAAGGGCACCGGCGACTTCGTCGAGCAGGTCGCCTCCGAGCTGCCGCTGCAGGCCATCGCCGAGCTCATCGGCGTGCCGCAGGAAGACCGGATGAAGCTCTTCACCTGGTCCAACGAGATGACCGGGTACGACGACCCGGACATCGACGTCGACCCGGCCGCCTCCTCGGCGGAGATCCTCATGTACGCGTACCAGATGGCGGCGGATCGCAAGGCCAACCCGGCCAACGACATCGTCACCCAGCTCATCGAGGCGGATCTGGACGGCCACAAGCTGAGCGAGGAGGAGTTCGGGTTCTTCGTCATCATGCTGGCGGTCGCGGGTAACGAGACCACCCGCAATGCCATCACGCACGGCATGATGGCCTTCCTCGAGCACCCCGAGCAGTGGGAGCTGTTCAAGAAGAACCGGCCCGCCACCGCGGCGGACGAGATCATCCGGTGGGCGACGCCGGTGACCTCGTTCCAGCGCACCGCGCTGGAGGACGTCGAGCTCGGCGGGGTCGAGATCAAGAAGGGGCAGCGGGTGGTCATGCTGTACCGCTCGGCCAACTTCGACGAAGAGGTGTTCGAGAACGCCGACCGGTTCGACATCACCAGGGACCCGAACCCGCACCTGTCGTTCGGCGGGACCGGGGCGCACTTCTGCATCGGGGCGAACCTGGCCCGGCTCGAGGTCGACCTGATCTTCAACGCGATCGCTGATCACCTGCCCGACATCAGCCGGGTCGGCGGAGAGAAGCGGCTGCGGTCCGGGTGGCTGAACGGGATCAAGCAGCTGCCGGTGAACTACACGCCGTAATGGTTGTGTCGAGAGGCCCCGCGGGTTGCTCCCGCGGGGCCTCTCGCTTGTCCGGCAGGCGAACAAAAAGGCCGGTC
>NZ_JBHVAK010000125.1:0-3476 GCF_042667085.1 Nocardia sp. NPDC057353 | reverse complement strand
CCGGACGGCCACTCCTTGAAAGCCACTACAGGCAAGAACCGATCAGCCACATCCGACCCTCCTGGGCCGCCTGACAACTTACGGAGTACCGATGAGTCGCACGCTCTGCCTGGCCCAGGAGCCGGGGGCCGACGAACTGCTCAGCGCCGATCACTTCGCCACCCTGCTCGGCATGCTGCTCGACCAGCAGTACCCGATGGAGCACGCCTTCCGCGGGCCGAAGAAGATCGCGGACCGCATGGGCGGCTTCGACATCCACCGCATCGCCGAGGCGGACCCGGCCGAGTTCGAGGAGCTCTGCGCGACCCCGCCCGCCATCCACCGGTACGGCCGGTCGATGGCACGGCGCGCCCAGGAGCTGGCCCGCTACCTCATCGAGCACTACGACGGGCGGGCCGAGCAGCTCTGGACCGCGGGCGACCCGGACGGCGCCGAGGTGCTGCGCAGGCTGCGCGAGCTGCCCGGGTACGGGGAACAGAAGGCCAAGATCTTCCTCGCGCTGCTCGGCAAGCAGCGCGGGGTCGAGCCCGCCGGGTGGCGCGTGGCCGCCGGTTCGTACGGCGACGAGGGCTCGCGGCGCTCGGTAGCCGATGTGACCGACGCCGAGACGCTGGTGCAGGTGCGCGAGTTCAAGAAGCAGGCCAAGGCGGCGGCCAAGGACGCCGCGGGCGCGGCGCCTGCCAAGAAGGCCGCCGTCAAGAAGGCTGCCGTCAAGAAGGCGGCTGCGAAGGCTCCAGCCAAGAAGGCGGCTGCGAAGACGGCGACCGCGAAGAAGGTGCCCGCGAAGGAGTCCGCGACGAAAGCGGTTGGAGTGCGGAAGACCGCGTCGACCCGGGCCGCGAAGAAGTCCGTGTCCGAATAGTCCTTTCGCGAAAACCCTTTGGAATCTCCCTGCTTTTTTCCCTCGTCCGCCCACCCTCCCGTAACAGATGCTTTCCGGCGAAAGCTCTACGAGATGAGGGAAGCTCCATGAGGATGAGGAAGCTGGCCGTGGTAGCGGCCCTGGTCACCGCGGTGACGGGCGTCGTGACCGGCACCGCGGGGGCGGCGCCGCACGCCCCGGCCGAGTCCGGCGGCGTGAATTTCACCGCGCACGCCACCGACACCCAGTCGATCATCTCGATCGACCAGGGCTCGCTGGTGGTCGAGGACAACGAGTTCCGCATCAAGGCGCCGGACGGCACCGTGGTCGCGGGCACCGCGCTGAATTTCCGGATCGACGAGTTCGAGTTCCCGATCGCCGCGAATATCGCCGGGAATTCCGCCACCCTGACGCCGCAGCTCGATCTGGCGCACGCGCAGTACAAGCCGGTCGCGCTGCCCTACGAGGACAAGGCGCCGTGGAAGAACGAGTACGACCGTGAGGTCGCGGCCTGGACCAGGCTGACCAGCACCATCAGCGCGGGCGCCACCATCGGCACCCTGGTCGGCGGCCTGGTCGGCGGCGCCGCCGGCTGCGTGCTCGGCGGTATCGCGGGCGCCACCGTCGCCTCGGCCACCATCGTCGGCCTGTTCGGCCCGTTCGTCCCGGCGGCGGTCATCGGCTGCTTCGGCGGCATCATCGCCATCGGCGCGCTCGGCACGCTTGCGGGCCAGTTGCTGGTGACCGCTCCGGTCGCCGTCCTCGCGGCCGTGCAGTACTTCCAGACGATCAACCAGCCCGCCCCCGCGCCCGCCAAGTAGGCGGCCGCCCGCCCCGCGCGGCCGTGCCGGTTCCTTCGGGCCGGCACGGTCGCGCACCCCACCGCGAAGCCCCGCCCGGTGCCTCACCCACCGAGCGGGGCTTCGTGCTGTCCGGAGAAGGTGCGGCATCCCACCCCGCTGACGAAAACTATTCTCACCAGCCGTGATTCGACACCGGAATGAATCCGATCGGAAGGTATTACCCGCTTTTTCACCCCCGAAAGCTTGGTGCGCCCCGCTTCCCGGTGTTACCGTCTAGTTATGCCTGCCAGCCGTACCGCCGCCCCGAAGGTCACGTACGTGACCTTCGCGCTCGGCCTTCGGCTTCCGCTGACCCGGGAACTGTGTTGTTCCCGCCGCCGCGGCTGAGCCCTCACCCCTGGCTCGTGCTGCCTCGTTGCCGCACCCCGTAGGTATCCGTCCCGATCGGGACTTTGCATAAGGATTTCCGATGTCGTCTTCCGCGATGTCCACCCGTACCGCCGAACGAACTTCGCGGTCCGCGTCGACTGCCCGTACGCGCACCCAGCGTCCCGTCGTCACCCCGGAGCTCCGGGTCGCCGACAACCCCGCCGCCGCGGTGCTCCGCGCGGCAACCACCGGCCCGGTCTCCCGGGACGACGCGGCCCGGAGCACCGGGTCCAGCATCGCCACCGTGAACCGCCAGGTCTCCGCGCTGCTCGCGGCGGGGCTGCTCCGGGAGCGCCCCGACCTCACCGCCGCGGGCGCCGTCGGGCGTCCCAGGGTCCCCTTCGAGGTGGACCACGAGAAGTACCTGACCCTCGGCATCCACATCGGCGCCGCGGCCACCAAGATCGTCGCCGCCGACCTGCGCGGCCGGATCCTCGGCGGCCTCGCCATCGCCACCCCGCAGACCGGGCAGCAGTTCGCGGTGAACACCGTGGCGCGCAGCGCCCGCGCCTTCCTGCAGCGCTGGCACCGGCGCAAACCGCTCTGGGCCGGCGTCGCCATCGGCGGCAGGGTCGACCCGCTGACCGGCGTCGTCGACCACCCCAAGCTGGACTGGCACGGCGCCGCCGTCGGCGCGGTGCTCGGCGAGGTGCTGGAGCTCCCGGTCTCGGTGGCGCCGCACGTCGAGGCGATGGCCGCCTCCGAACTGCTGCTCCCCGTACCGGATTCGGCCCGCGTCGCGGAGAAGCCGGGGCGCACGGTGAGCAATGCCGCGCCGGGTACAGGCAGCAGCCTCTACTTCTACGTCCGCGAGACCGCGGGCATCGCCGTCACCCTGGACGGCCGGGTGCACACCCCGAGCAATGGCCCCGGCTCCATCGCGCACCTGCCCACCGGCTCGGACGTGCGCTGCACCTGCGGCCGGACCGGCTGCCTCGAGGTCACCGTCGGGGACCGCGCGGTGCACGCGCGCGCCGTCGGGCGCGGGATCATCCCGGCGCACAACGGGACCGGCGGCACCACCATCGCCGACCTGTACCGGGCCGCCGAGGCGGGCTCGGAGCCCGCGCGCGAGCTGCTCGCCGAGCGCGCGACCATCCTCGGGCACACCGTCGCGCTGGTCCGCGACATGCTGAACCCGGACCGGGTGGTCCTCGGCGGCCAGGCCTTCACCGCCTACCGGCCCGCCGTGACGCACGTGGCCAAGGCGTTCCAGCAGGGCAGCCAGCTGCCGCCCACCGACATCCGGATCAGCGGATTCGGCGGCAAGGTGCAGGAATTCGCCGCGGTGGTGACCTCGCTGAGCGTGCTCTACGCCGACCCGCTCGGCGCCGTCCGCAGGCTGTCGGCCTGAGCCGCGCGGCACCCGCTCAGCGGGTGCC
>NZ_JBHVAK010000124.1:0-4156 GCF_042667085.1 Nocardia sp. NPDC057353 | reverse complement strand
GCCCGGCGCCGTGGTCGGGCTCGGCTCACCCACTTGCGCGCGGCGCTCGACCCGGCAATGGGCAGCCACGCGGCCGGTATCGACACCCGGCGACCGCGCGGCCCGGCGCCGCACTGCGCGCCGCGTCGGGGCGCGCTCAGGCGCCGGAGTCGAGCTTGCTGGCGAGCACCGCCGCCTGGGTGCGGCGCTCCATGCCGAGCTTGGCGAGCAGCCGGGAGACGTAGTTCTTCACCGTCTTCTCGGCGAGGAACATGCGCGCCGCGATCTGCCGGTTCGTCAGCCCCTCGCCGAGCAGCGCGAGCAACCGCCGCTCCTGCTCGGTGAGCCGTTCCAGGACGGCGGCGCCGCTGGCGTGCCGCAGCCGCGCCTCCAGCGTCTCCGCCGAGCGCCCGCCGAGCAGCGAGCGGCCCGCGCCCACCTGCTTGATCGCCTCGGCCAGCTCCATCCCCTTGATGTTCTTCACCACATACCCGCCCGCCCCGGCGAGCACGGCGTCCAGCATGGCGTGCTCGTCGCTGTACGAGGTGAGGATGAGGCAGCGCAGCCCGTCGTGCTCGGCGAGCAGGTCGCGGCAGAGCTCGATGCCGTTGCCGTCCGGCAGCCGCACATCCAGCACCGCGACGTCCGGCCGCACCGCGCGCACCCCCGCCAGCGCGGCCGCGACGGTGCCCGCCTGCCCGACCACGCTCAGCTCCGGATCGCTCTGCAGCAGATCCACCAGCCCGCGCCGGACGATCTCGTGATCGTCGACGAGGAACACCCCGAGCATCCCGCCCTCCGCTCCGCCCGCCGCCGACGCGGCGCCGCGTCCGTATGCTGGACGACGAATACGTGCGGCGCCTGCACCCCGGCGGCCGCGGTCGTCGTGTTCTGCGCACCCACCTTAGCCCCCGCCCCGACCTCGCGGCCGCTACTTGTCGGTGGTCGCCTCTAGCATCGCCGCCGGGGACACCTGTGCACGTACGAACACGATCGAGAAGGGACTTCTGGTGGCGGAACGCCTCACCGTTCGCGGAGCTCGGGAGCACAATCTGAAGGGGGTCGACCTCGATCTGCCCCGCGACAGCCTGATCGTGTTCACCGGGCTCTCCGGCTCCGGCAAGTCCAGCCTTGCCTTCGACACCATCTTCGCCGAGGGCCAGCGGCGCTACGTGGAGTCGCTGTCGGCGTACGCGCGCCAGTTCCTCGGCCAGATGGACAAGCCGGACGTGGACTTCATCGAGGGGCTCTCGCCCGCGGTCTCGATCGACCAGAAGTCGACCAACCGCAACCCGCGCTCCACCGTCGGCACCATCACCGAGGTCTACGACTACCTGCGGCTGCTCTACGCCCGCGCGGGCACCCCGCACTGCCCGGTCTGCCACGAACTCATCGCCAAGCAGTCCCCGCAGCAGATCGTGGACCAGGTGCTCGCCATGGAGGAGGGGCTGCGCTTCCAGGTGCTGGCCCCGGTGGTGCGCACCCGCAAGGGCGAGTTCGTCGACCTCTTCGACCAGCTGAACGGCCAGGGCTACTCGCGCGTCCGGGTGGACGGCGTGGTCTACCCGCTCACCGACCCGCCGAAGCTGAAGAAGCAGGAGAAGCACGACGTCGAGGTGGTGATCGACCGGCTCGCCGTCAAGGGCAATGCCAAGCAGCGGCTCACCGACTCCATCGAGACCGCGCTCCGGCTCGCCGACGGCATCGTCGTGCTCGACTTCGTCGACCGCGACGAGCACGCGCACGACCGCGAGCGCCGCTTCTCCGAGCGGCTGGCCTGCCCGAACGGCCACCCGCTGGACATCGAGGACCTGGAGCCGCGCTCCTTCTCCTTCAACTCGCCGTACGGCGCCTGCCCGGACTGCACCGGCCTCGGCATCCGCAAGGAGGTCGACCCGGAGCTGGTCGTCCCCGACCCGGAGCTGAGCCTGGCCGACGGCGCCATCGCGCCGTGGTCGCGCGGGCAGTCCGCGGAGTACTTCACCCGGCTGCTCTCCGGCCTCGCCGAGGCCAACGGGTTCTCGATCAAGACGCCGTGGAAGAACCTGCCCGCCAAGGCGCGCAAGGCGGTGCTGGAGGGCAGCACCGACCAGGTGCACGTCTCCTACACCAACCGCTACGGCCGCAAGCGCTCCTACTACGCCGACTTCGAGGGCGTCATGCCCTTCCTGCAGCGGCGCATGGAGAGCACCGAGTCCGAGCAGATGAAGGAGCACTACGAGGGGTACATGCGGGACATCCCGTGCCCGGTGTGCCGCGGCAGCAGGCTGCGCCCGGAGATCCTCGCGGTGACCATCGCGTCGGGGGAGGACCGGCGCTCCATCGCGGAGGTCAGCGATCTCTCCATCGGCGACTGCGCGGCCTTCCTGAACGGGCTGACCCTGGGCGAGCGGCAGGCCGCCATCGCCGGGCAGATCGTCAAGGAGGTGCAGGCCCGACTCGGATTCCTGCTCGACGTCGGGCTGGAGTACCTGAGCCTCTCGCGCGCCGCCGCCACGCTCTCCGGCGGCGAGGCGCAGCGCATCCGGCTCGCCACCCAGATCGGCTCCGGGCTGGTCGGCGTGCTCTACGTGCTGGACGAGCCCTCCATCGGGCTGCACCAGCGGGACAACCGCAAGCTGATCGAGACGCTCACCCGGCTACGCGACCTCGGCAACACGCTGATCGTGGTCGAGCACGACGAGGACACCATCCGGGCCTCGGACTGGGTGGTCGACATCGGCCCGATGGCGGGCGAGCACGGCGGCACCGTGGTGCACAGCGGCACGTACCAGGAGCTGCTGCGCAACGAGACCTCGCTCACCGGCGCCTACCTCGCCGGGCGGGAGAGCATCGCGCTGCCGCTGGTGCGCAGGCCGATCGACCGCAAGCGCAGCCTCACCGTGGTCGGCGCCACCGAACACAACCTGCGCGGCATCGACGTGAACTTCCCGCTCGGCGTGCTCACCGCCGTCACCGGCGTCTCCGGCTCCGGCAAGTCCACCCTGGTCAACGACATCCTCGCCACCGTGCTGCAGAACAAGCTGAACGGCGCGCGGCAGGTGCCCGGCAGGCACACCAGGATCACCGGGCTGGACCACCTGGACAAGCTGGTGCAGGTCGACCAGTCGCCGATCGGCCGCACCCCGCGCTCCAACCCGGCCACCTACACCGGCGTCTTCGACAAGATCCGCACGCTCTTCGCCGCCACCACCGAGGCCAAGGTGCGCGGGTACCAGCCGGGGCGGTTCTCCTTCAACGTCAAGGGCGGGCGCTGCGAGGCCTGCTCCGGCGACGGCACGCTCAAGATCGAGATGAACTTCCTGCCGGACGTGTACGTCCCGTGCGAGGTGTGCCACGGCGCCCGGTACAACCGGGAGACCCTCGAGGTGCACTACAAGGGCAAGACCATCGCCGAGGTGCTGGACATGCCGATCGAGGTCGCGGCGGAGTTCTTCGAGCCGGTCACCTCGATCCACCGGTACCTCAAGACGCTGGTCGACGTCGGGCTCGGGTACGTCCGGCTCGGGCAGAGCGCGCCGACGCTCTCCGGCGGCGAGGCGCAGCGCGTCAAGCTCGCCGCCGAGCTGCAGAAGCGGTCCAACGGGCGCACCGCCTACATCCTCGACGAGCCCACCACCGGGCTGCACTTCGAGGACATCCGCAAGCTGCTCATCGTGATCAACGGGCTGGTGGACAAGGGCAATACGGTCATCGTCATCGAGCACAACCTGGACGTGGTCAAGACGGCGGACTGGATCATCGACATGGGGCCCGAGGGCGGGTCCGGGGGTGGGATGGTCGTCGCCGAGGGGACGCCGGAGGACGTTGCCGCGGTCGAGGGGAGTTACACCGGCGGGTTCCTGCGGGAGGCGCTGGATCTGGCGGCGGAGCGCGGCGCGGTCGCGGCGCCGGTGCGGAAGTCGCGGGCGCGCAAGGCGGTAGCCGCGAAGCCCGAGGCCGTGGAGCAGGCAGCGGATGTCGCCGACGCGGCGGTACCCGGCAAGCAGGCCGCCAAGCGTGCCGCGAAGGCCGCCCCGGCGAAGGCGAGCGCGCGGAAGGCGCCCGCGAAGAAGGCGGCGGCCGACTCCGAGCCTGCGCAGCGCGCGGCGGCCACCGCGAAGCGGCTCTCCCGCAAGGCGGCCGCCCTGCGCTGAGCCCAGGTTCCGACGCGGGCCCCGCGGCTGTCCCCACAGCC
>NZ_JBHVAK010000123.1:0-4272 GCF_042667085.1 Nocardia sp. NPDC057353 | reverse complement strand
ACTACCTTCTCAGTGCGCGAAGTGGCGCGCTCCGGTCAGGTAGACGGTGACGCCCGCCTCGCGGGCCAGATCGATCGTCTCCTGATCGCGAACCGACCCACCGGGCTGCACGATGGCCCGCACCCCGGCCTGGATCAACTGCTGCGGCCCGTCCGGGAAGGGGAAGAAGGCGTCCGAGGCCGCCACCGACCCCTTGGCCCGGTCCCCTGCGCGCTGCACCGCGAGCTGCACCGCGTCCACCCGGTTCACCTGCCCCATGCCGACGCCGACCGAGGCCCCGTCGTCGGCGAGCAGGATGGCGTTCGACTTCACCGCGCGGCAGGCCCGCCAGGCGAAGGCGAGGTCGGCGAGGGTGGCCGGGTCGGCGGGCTCGCCCGCCGCCAGCGTCCAGTTCGCCGGGTCGTCACCGGGGGCGTCCAGGATGTCCCGCTGCTGCAGCAGCACCCCGCCGCTGATCGGGCGCAGCTCGGCGCCCGCCCGCTGCGGCGCCGCGGCGACCAGGATGCGCACGTTCTTCTTGCGCTGCAGCACCTCCACCGCGCCGTCCGCGTAGCTCGGCGCCACGATGACCTCGGTGAAGACCTCCGCCACCTGCTCCGCCATCGCCACCGTGACCTCGCGGTTGGCCGCGATGACGCCGCCGAAGGCACTCACCGGGTCACAGGCGTGCGCCTTGCGGTGCGCCTCGGCGATGTCGGCGCCGATCGCGATGCCGCACGGGTTGGCGTGCTTGATGATCGCCACCGCGGCCGCGTCGTGGTCGTACGCGGCACGCCAGGCGGCATCGGCGTCGGTGTAGTTGTTGTACGACATCTCCTTGCCGTGCAGCTGCTCCGCCTGCGCCAGCCCGGTGCGGCCGTCGCCATCGGTGTAGAGCGCCGCCGACTGGTGCGGGTTCTCGCCGTAGCGCAGCACCGCGGAGCGCTCCCAGGTGCCGCCGATCCAGGCCGGGAAGCCGTCGGGCTCGGTGCCCGCGACGCCGGGCACCCGGACGTTGAGCATCCAGCTCGCCACCGCCACGTCGTAGCTCGCGGTGTGCTGGAACGCCTTCGCGGCCAGCGCGGTCCGCTCGGCGAGGGTGAAACCGCCCGCCTCGATCGCGGCGTGCACCGCGGCGTAGTCGCCGGTGTTCACCACGACCGCCACCGACGGGTGGTTCTTGGCCGCCGCGCGCACCATGGACGGGCCGCCGATATCGATCTGCTCGACGCACTCGTCCGGGGTGGCGCCGCCCGCGACGGTCTCGGTGAACGGGTACAGGTTCACCACGACCAATTCGAACGCCTCGACGCCGAGCTCGGTGAGCTGCGCCAGGTGCTGGGGGCGCCTGGTGTCGGCGAGGATGCCTGCGTGCACCCGCGGGTGCAGCGTCTTCACCCGGCCGTCCAGGGTCTCCGGGAAACCGGTGAGCTCCTCCACCTTGGTCACCGGGATGCCCGCGGCGGCGATCCGGCCCGCGGTGGAGCCGGTCGAGACGATCTCGACGCCCGCCGCGTGCAGCCCGGAGGCCAGCTCTTCCAGCCCCGTCTTGTCGTAGACGCTCACCAGCGCCCTGCGGATCGGCCTGCGGTCACTCACCGGTGTACTCGCTCATCTGGGATTACTGCCTTTCGTCCGTCGGAGACAATGCCTCGGGTGGCGATGCAGGCGACGACCTCCGCCAGCAACCGTCGCTCGACAACCTTGATGCGCTCGTGCAGCGTGCCCTCGTCGTCGTCGGGCAGCACCGGCACCGGCTCCTGGGCCAGGATCGGGCCGGTGTCGACGCCCGCGTCCACCAGGTGCACGGTCGAGCCGGTGACCTTGACGCCGTAGGCGAGCGCGTCCCGCACGCCGTGCGCGCCGGGGAAGGCGGGCAGCAGCGCCGGGTGGGTATTGACGATCCGGCCGCCGAAGCGCTCCAGGAAGGCGGGGCCGAGGATCTTCATGAAGCCCGCCGAGACCACGAGGTCGGGGTCGTGCTCCGCGACCGCGGCGGTGAGCGCGCGGTCCCAGGCGGTGCGGTCGGGGTACGCGCCGAGCGGAACCAGGAAGCTCGGGATGCCCGCGGCGTCGGCGTGGCCGGTGGCGGCGCACTCGCGGTCGACCCCGACCGCGACGATCCTGGCCGGGTAGCCCGGGGCTGCGGCGGCCGCCAGCAGCGCGGCGAGCAGCGAACCGGTGCCCGATGCGAGCACGACGACGGTGGCGGGCACCGGGTCGACAGACGGTGACGTCAGCGCTCTACTCCTGCGTGAGATGGACGGCGGCAACGTGATCGTGGGCCGAACACCGCCGACCAGAAGCCTAACGACCCGGGGTGCGGCCACCCTCCGGCAGGTCGGCATCCACGACCTCGGCGTCCACGATCTCCGCGGTGGCCGGGCCCGGTGCGGGCGGCGTCTTCGCGTTGACGACGGCCTCCTCGTCGTCGACGAGCTCGGCGACGAGCGGCTCCTCGGCGTCCGCGTCGAGGTAGCGGGCGCCCGGGTGCTCCGGGTCGTCGTCGGCGCCGTCCGGCGCGGCCGGGTCCGGTGCCGCGATCACCGCGCGGGGTTGCGGCGGCGGGCCGTCGGCGGCCACCGCACCCGGAGTGGGGGCATCGGTGCGCCGGTCGGCTCCCTGTTCGGCGTCGTCGCGCCGGGCCCCGTCCTCGCGCGCGGCGTGCTCGGCAGCGTGGTACTCGGTGTCGTCGCGCCCGGTGTCGTCGCTCTCGGCATCGGGGTCGGCGTCCTCGTACTCGTCGCGGTGGTAGCCGTCGGCGTCGTACCCGTCTTGGTCGAAGCCGTGCCGGTCGAACCCCTCCGCGTCGTAGCCGTCCTCGTGCAGCCCGTCCTCGTGATACCCGTCCGCGTCGTACCCGTCGCTGTCGTAGCCGTGCGAGTCGTATCCGTGCGGGTCATAGCCCTCGCGGTCGTACCCGTGCGGGTCGAAGCCGTCGCGGTCGTACCCGTCCCGGTCGAAGCCACCGGCGTCGAAGCCGTAGTCGTCATACTCGCCCGCGGGCGGCGGCGCGGAGGCCGCCACCGCCCGCCGCCTGCGCGGGCGCCGCAGCTCGAGGTTCCAGCGCCTGCCGAGGACGAGCCCGGCGTACCCGAAGACCGCGAACCAGGCGAGCGCGACCACCGCGAAGGCGGGCAGCAGCATGCCGACCCGCCCGACCTCCCCGAGCTGCCCGCCGCTCACCGCACCGAGCAGCAGCAGCGCCAGCGTGGCGCTCCCGGCGGCGGTGAGCGTGGCCCAGGGCGCGGTGAGCCGGTCCTCGGAGCTCCGCGCCGTCTCCAGCCCGCCCAGCGCCCCCACCGCGGCGGGCAGCACGAGCAGCACCGGCCACCAGCCCGCCGCGGGGCCGGTCGGCACCGCACCGAGCACCGGGAGCCCGGGCACCGCCCCGCCGACCACCCCGAAGAGCCCGAACTCGGCGCCCCCGAGCTGCGCGCCGGGCCCGAGCAGCACACCCACCGTCGCCACCACCACATTGGGCAGGTAGCCGATCGACAGCAGGGTCAGCCCGAGCACGCCGACCACCCCGTCCGCGCCCGCATAGGCGTCGAGCACGGCGGAGCCGCGCGCGAGCAGCGCGAGCAGGACCACGGCGGCCGCGCAGGCCAGCATCCTGACCACGATCAGCCCGCCCGCGCGCAGCCCGGCGAGCACCCACTCCGGCACCGCGGGCAGCGGCAGGTCGACGTCGGGCAGCCGGGTCGCGATCCCGGCCACCGCGGCGAGCAGGTGCCAGAAGAACACCAAGGCGAAGGCGGCCAGCGGGTTCGGCGGCTGGAGCGCGACGACGGCGGAGGCGTCCTCGGTGACCGCGATGCAGATGGAGGTGACCACCAGCGGCCCGAGCAGCGCGGCGCCGAGGATCCAGGCGAGGTCGACCCGGTTCGCGCCGGGCCGGACGGCGTGCGCGCACTCCCGCGCGGTCCCCCAGACCAGCAGCCCGGTGGCGAGCAGCGGCAGCGCGCCGAGCGTGGTCTTGCCGATCGTGAGCGGCACCTGGTGGATGGCGAGCCAGCTCGCGGCGATCGCGCCCGCCCCGCCCTCGGTGCCGCTGCCCGCGGCGAGCAGGGTGGTCATGACGAGCACGGCGGCGATGGTCAGGGCGAAGGTGGCGGGCCGCGCGGCGACCAGCACCAGCACCCGCGCCCGCTCCGGGGTCAGCGCCCAGCCGCCTTCGGGCCCGCCGGAGCCGTCCGGCCCGCGACGGGTCGGACGGCGGCGTTCGGCCGTGGTTCTGGGGGCGCTCATGGGACCTCAGCGTGGCACCGGCCCCGGCGCGCCGTCGTCAGG
>NZ_JBHVAK010000122.1:0-5038 GCF_042667085.1 Nocardia sp. NPDC057353 | reverse complement strand
ACTCGAGACTCGCGCCTGCGGCGCATGCGCTTCGAGTGCTCGGCGACGAGACGGGCCGCGAACGGGGCTCGTAAGACTCGCCCCGTGCGGGGCTGGGAGGGCTCGCACGGGGCGTTGCTTACAGGTTTACCTGCTTACTCGGCGCCGATGATGAAGGCTTCCAGCTGGGTGCGGGCTACGTCGTCCGCGAGCTGCTTCGGGGGGGACTTCATCAGGTAGGCGCTGGCCGGGATGACCGGGCCGCCGATGCCGCGGTCCTTGGCGATCTTGGCGGCGCGGACGGCGTCGATGATGATGCCCGCCGAGTTCGGCGAGTCCCAGACCTCGAGCTTGTACTCCAGGTTCAGCGGGACGTCGCCGAATGCCCTGCCCTCGAGGCGCACGTAGGCCCACTTGCGGTCGTCGAGCCAGCCGACGTGGTCGGACGGGCCGATGTGCACGTCGTTGGCGCCGAGCTCCTTCTTCAGGTTGCTGGTGACGGCCTGAGTCTTGGAGATCTTCTTCGACTCCAGCCGCTCGCGCTCCAGCATGTTCTTGAAGTCCATGTTGCCGCCGACGTTCAGCTGCATGGTGCGGTCCAGCTGCACCCCGCGGTCCTCGAAGAGCTTCGCCATGACGCGGTGCGTGATGGTGGCGCCGACCTGGCTCTTGATGTCGTCACCGACGATCGGGACGCCCGCGTCGACGAACTTCTGCGCCCACACCGGGTCCGAGGCGATGAAGACCGGCAGCGCGTTGACGAAGGCGACGCCCGCGTCGATCGCGCACTGCGCGTAGAACTTGTCCGCCTCCTCCGAGCCCACCGGCAGGTAGGAGACGAGCACGTCGACCTTCGCGTCCCGCAGCGCCTTGACGACGTCGACCGGCTCGCTCTCGGAGAGCTCGATGGTCTCGGCGTAGTACTTGCCGATGCCGTCCAGGGTCGGGCCGCGCTGCACGGTGACGTCGGTCGGCGGCACGTCGGAGATCTTGATGGTGTTGTTCTCGCTGGCGAAGATCGCCTCGGCCAGGTCGAACCCGACCTTCTTGGCGTCCACGTCGAACGCGGCGACGAACTTGACGTCGCGCACGTGGTAGGGACCGAACCTGACGTGCATCAGCCCGGGCACGGTCGAGGACTCGTCCGCGTCCTGGTAGTACCGCACGCCCTGGACCAGCGACGAGGCGCAGTTGCCCACCCCTACGATGGCGACGCGTACTTCGGTGGCGTTCTCCGCCTTGTCGATGTCACTCATGGCCGATATTTCCCTCTTTCTGTGGTGCCGCCTTCGTCGATTGCTCTGCGGCAATCAACTCGTTGAGCCAGCGCACTTCGCGCTCGCTCGATTCCAGTCCGAGCTGATGGAGCTGCCGGGTGTAGCGATCGAGTGAGCCGCTCGCCTTCTTGATGGCCTCCCGGAGTCCTTCTCGGCGCTCCTCGACCTGGCGCCGCCTGCCCTCCAGAATCCGCATCCGCGCCTCGGCGGGGGTGCGGCTGAAGAAGGCGAGGTGCACGCCGAAGCCGTCATCGGTGTAGTTCTGCGGACCGGTGTCGGCGAGCAGTTCGGTGAACCGTTCCCGCCCCTCCGGCGTCAGGTGGTAGACGCGCCGCGCCCGCCGCATCGTCGCGCCGGTGACGCTCTCCTCCGCGATCAACCCGTCCGTTTGCATGCGCCGCAGGGTGGGGTACAGCGACCCGTAGGAGAACGCGCGGAACGGCCCGAGCAGCCCGGTCAGCCGCTTGCGCAGCTCGTACCCGTGCATGGGTGCGTCCAGGAGCAGCCCGAGAATCGCCAGTTCGAGCATCGGGCCTCACCCCCTGACTTGTCGACAGATCTAACCGATGGATGCGACTTACCACTATATCGGGCCGATATAACCTCCCGCGCGTCAGTCCGGCGGAATCGGTGCGTCCGCTGGTCAGGAGGGTTTGCTGATGCTCAGCGGCTCGCCGCCGAGGGTGGTCTCCAGGTAGCCGGTGCGGTTGTCCTCGGCGCGCACGTAGATCCGCAGGATCGGCGGCGCCTCGGTGCGCGCACCGGCCTCGCGCTCCGCGATGATGTGGCTGATCGTGCCGTTCGGCAGCCCGACCGTCCGCGGGGCGCCCGCGAGCAGCGCGGCGATCCGCGGCACGTCCAGCGCGCCGAGATCGAAGGTCGGCTCGTCCGGCTTGCGGCCGGAGCTCGCGGTGTACCGGTCGAAGCCGCCGTCGTAGTGGTAGTCGGCGGTGCTCCGCGGGTCGTCCGGGAACTGCCGGTCGACCAGCACGTACTGCGGGTAGAAGGTGACCTCGTCCACGACGGTGTCACCGAACTCGGCGCGGTACTCGGCGAGGAAGTAGGCGATGCCGGTCCCGCTGGTGAGCACCGGGATCTGCTCGGCCGGGCCGTCGGGGCCGCCGCAGCGGCTCAGCAACCCGGCCAGCAACCCGAGCGCGGCGGCACCGGCGAGCAGCGCGACCGGCGCCTGCCAGCGGCGCGGGGTGCGGCGATCCACCCGCACGAGCGGGGTACCGGCCAGGTTCGCCGGGATCTGCAGGTCGGCGACGAGGGTGTCCAGCTCGGTGAAGGTCTTCGCGCGCATGGCCTTCGCGGTGCGCGCGGTGTGCTCGGCGGCGCTCAGCTGGCCATCGGCCAGCGCGGCGTCCAGCACCGAGCAGGCATCCACCCGGTCCCGGTCCCGCGCCCGGACGCCGTCGGTTCGCTGCGCCATCGGTTCGCTCTCCCTATTCCTTGAAGGGCCAGACGTTGGCGACCCGCCCCGCCTGGTCCAGCAGCACCCGACCGGACTCGGAGAACTCGTTCGTCACCGAGACGCTGACCGAGGTCACGCCGAGCGGCAGGCCGTACCTGGCGTAGAAGTCGGTGTCGACCGGCTCGACGCTCAGGTGCGAGACCGCGCCGTCGCGCACGTTCACGGCGGCCGGGGCGGCGGCCACCGCGGCGCCGATGCCCCTCAGGTCGAGCCCGCCGAGATCGATGGTCGGGGTCTCCGACTTCCTGGTGGTGACGTCCCGGTCCTGTTCGAAGCCGCCGCGGTAGGTGTAGTGCGCCAGGCGGTTCGGCTGCCCGGGCAGGGCGCGCGCGATGCTCGCGTGCTCGGGGAACAGGTCGATCTCGTCGACCTGCAGGTCACCGAACTTCTCCCGGTACCGGCGCAGGAACTCGACCAGCCCCTCCTCGGTGACGAGCGACGGCGTCGCGATCACGACGGGCTCGACCGCGCCCAGCTCGGCCACCCCCGGGTACGACACCGGCGGCGGCGGTGTCTCGTCGCGGTGTGTCAGCAGGAACCCGCCGGTGGCGGCGGCCAGCGCGAGCACGGTCAGCAGCGCGATCCGCGCCCCGCCGCGGTAGCTGGTCGGCTGCCGCGGGGCCTCCGCCGTTCCCGGCGCGCGCTGCAGGTCGTCGACGAGCTCGGCGAGGTCGTCCAGCGAGCGGGCGGCGGTGAGCAGCTGCACCCGCTCGGCGTGCTCGGCCGCGGTGAGCTGGCCCTCGCCGTGCGCGGTGTCGAGCGCGGCGCGGGTGCGCTCGCGATCGGCGTTCCGCGCCCTGGTGCGGCCGGGGTAGCGGCCCGCGCCGCCCGCCAGTGGCCGCCAGCCGGTGCCCGCCCGCATGCCGTCGGTGGCCGCCCGCACCCTGGCGGCGGGCAGCTGCAGGTCGTCGACGAGCGCGCGCAGCTCGCCGATGGTCGCGGCGGCGGCGACCTGCGCGGTGCGGTCGTGATATTCGTCGCCGCCGAGCTGCCCCTCCGCGTAGGCGGCGTCCAGGAGCCCGGACGCGTGCACGCGATCGAGGTCACGCGCTCGCATGCGGCCGGATGCGGCGGTTGACACAGCCGAATCCTAGAATGCCCGCGCCGGAAACGCGCCTGTTGGCGGTGGATTGCCGTCCCGCGCACCCCGCCCGCGCCGGGGCGGGGGCTTCCCGGCACCGCTACTCTGGGTGGCGTGCGAATTCAGCGGCAGGTGGTCGACTACGCCCTCCGGCGTAAGTCGCTGCTCGCCGACGTCTACGCGGGGCGGGTCGCCGTCGCCGAGGTGTGCGACGCCAATCCCTACCTCCTGCGGGCGGCGAAGTTCCACGGTCGGGGGAGCGAGGTCACCTGCCCCATCTGCCGGAAAGAGCAGCTGACGCTCGTATCCTGGGTCTACGGTGACGGGCTCGGGCAGACGGCGGGGTCGGCCAGAACTCCGGAGGAGCTGGCCAGGCTGGCCGACACCAAGGAGGAGTTCTCGGTGCACGTGGTCGAGGTATGCCGCTCGTGCCACTGGAACCACCTGGTGCAGTCGTACGTCCTCGGCACCGACCCGGCGCCGCGGCGCGGCCGGTCCGGCGCGGGCGGGAACCGCGAGAACCGGCCCGGCTCCGGCCGGCGCAGCGCGGCCGAATGAGCCGCGCACCGGCGGGTCCGCGCAGGCGGGCAGGCCGTGACACCGCCGAGCGGTGAGCCCGACGCCATGAGCGTGCACAGAGACGAGCAACGGAGATTTTGTCAGTGAATTCGCCCTACGAGCGTTCCCCCTACGGCGAAGACCCGCACGGCGGCCGTACGCAGCGCAGTTCACACCAAGATTTCCAGTCCAGGCCACAGCAGCCGCAGCGTCCGGGCGGCCCGCCGCCCGGGGCGGGGCGCCCGATGCCGCAGGACGGCAGGCCCATGCCGCCGCGCCAGGGTGCCCCCGGGCAGCGGCCGGGGCCGCCGCCCGGCCGCCCCTACCAGGGCGGTCCGCCGCCGAACGGCCGCCAGGCCCCAGGTGGCCCGCCGCCGAACGGGCGGCCTGCCGCCGGTAGCCCGCCGCCGAACGGGCGCTCCGCACCCGGTGGCCCGCCGCCGGGTGGCCGCCCGGCGCCCGGTGCGCGCCCGCCCGGCCAGCAGCCGGGCAGGCCGCCGCGGCGCGAGGGCGTGCCGTCCGGCCCGATTCCCGGCGCGGGCGACCCCGCCAACCGCACCCAGCGCATCGCGCGCCCCGGCGAGCAGCCGCAGCGCGCGGGCAGCCCCGAGCGCACCCGCCCCGGCGCGAGCGACGCCGTCCGGCGGCCGGGCACCGGCGAGACCC
>NZ_JBHVAK010000121.1:0-5958 GCF_042667085.1 Nocardia sp. NPDC057353 | reverse complement strand
CTCGCGGGGCCCAGCGGCGTTCGCTCAGTCGGCGACCCGGCCGAAATCCAGCTTGACCAGCTGGTCGGCGCGGTCGAAGTACCGGTCGTCATGGGTGATCACGATGACGGTCTTGCCGCGGCGCTTGAGGTCGGTCAGGATCTCGCCGTAGAAGACGTCGCGGAACCGCGGCTCCTGATCGGCGGCCCACTCGTCGAAGAGGTAGATCGGGCGGTCCTCCAGCAGCGCGGTGAGCAGCGCGAGCCGCTTGCGCTGCCCCTGCGAGAGCGCGATCGTGGAGAGCCTGCCGTCCCGCACCGTCACCTTGTGCGCGATCTGCAGCTGCTCCAGGTAGTGCCGCACCTCGTCGTCGATGCCGGGCCGGTCGAAGCCGAGATAGTCCTCGAACAGGTGGAAGTCGGTGAAGACCGCCGCCGAGTTCTGCCGGAACCACTCCACGTTCTCGTGGTCGATCTTCTCGCCGTTCAGCGCGATCGAGCCGGTGCGCGGCACGTACAGCCCGGTGATCAGCTTGGCCAGCGTGGACTTGCCGCTGCCGTTGCCGCCCACGATGAAGGTGATCTGCCCCGGCTCGAAGACCAGGTCGAGCGGGCCGAGCGCGAACCCGGTGGCCTCGGCCGCCTCCAGCACCGGCGCGCCCATCGGCACCGGGTGGTGGTCCCGGCCGCCGTGGTCGATCCGGCGGCGCCCGTTGACATCAGGGGCGGGCGAGCCCGGCCGCCCACCCGGGTGCGGCCCACCGGGATGCGCGCCGCGAGGGTGCCTGCCTCCCGGCGGCCTGCCACCGGGGTGCGCGCCGGGCCTGCCGCCCGGGTGCGGCGGCGGCGCGCCGGGGCCGTCCTCGAACGGCGCGGGCGGCTCACTGGCGTAGTGGTAGCCGACATTGCTCAGCTCCAGCCTGGCCGATTCCACCGGCGGGCGCTCGGTGTAGGGCAGCTGCTCCTCGTTGTGCAGCGTCGCCATGGACAGGTTCATGGTGCGGATCTTGGCCAGCGCCACGTCGCCGCGGACCAGGTCGGGCAGCCGGTGCATGAAGTTCTGCATCGGCATGGCCAGGAAGGTCGTCACCAGCACGTACCCGATCATGACGTCGCGCGGCAGGTCGAGCGCGACGGCGATGGCGAACAGGATCAGCGCCATGGTGCCGAGCTGCAGGAACTGCCCGAGCCCCTGCGCCACCGAGAACTTCTGCCCGGCATCCACGTTCTGGTCGCGCAGCTCGCGGGCCGAGCCGAGCAGGTGCCGGTCCATGAAGTCCCTGCGCCTGCCGCGGTGCAGCTTCAGCTCCTTGATTCCGAGCGTGACCGCCTGGAACGAGCTGAGCAGCCGGTCCTCGTTCTCCCGCGCCCGGTGGTAGATGGCGCGCACCCGGCGCAGGAAGAGCTCGACGCAGCAGATCCCGACCAGGGTGCCCGCCACGCTGAGCGCGAAGATCGGCCCGGACAGCACCGCGAGGAAGACGAAGCAGCCGACGATGGTCGCGACGTCGACGCAGATGGCCGGGATCGCCGTGACCGCCTGCGAGAGCGAGCGCACGTCCTCGGTGAGCGTCGCCAGCAGCCGGTGCGAGCCGAGCCGCTCCAGGTGCTCCAGCGGCGCGGAGACCACCCCGCCGCTGAGGTCGGCGCGGAGCCGGTAGATGGCCTCCTGCGCCAGCCGGATCAGCAGGACCTGGGAGACCAGGCCGCTCACCAGCAGGACGACCCCGGTGAGGACGAACCGCGTGAGCAGGTCGTCCGGGTGCGGACCCGGCGCCACCACCTTGTTGATGAGGGTGACGAGGTAGGTGTTGGCGGCGCCCGCCACCAGGCCCGCGGCGACGACGCCCGCGATCCGTACCCAGGAGATCGAGATGAGGAATCTGATGAGTTGCATGGTTACTGTGCTTTCACAAGTGCCGGCGGGTGCGCTTACCGGCGGATGATGTCGAAGATCATGCCTTCGAGCGTGACGCCGGGGGCGAAGGAGAACGCCACGCCGGTCGAGATGGGTGCGGTGGTATCGCTGTCGGCGATCATCCGCTGCAGCACGAAGATCAGGGAGACGCTGAGCATGTTGCCGTGCTCGGCGAGCACGTCCCAGCTCACGGCGGCGGTCTCGCTCGGCAGTCCGAGCGAGCGCGCCGACTCCTCGATGATCTTCGGGCCGCCCGGGTGGATCGCCCACAGCTCGACGTCGGACTTGCGCAGCCCGTTCTCGGCGAGCCGCCGGGTGATCACCGGGTCGACCCCGCGGTAGATGTAGTTCGGCAGGTCCTCGGCGAGCTCGCAGGTGATGCCGTTGTGGTTCACCCCGAGCACGATGCCGTCCTCGGCGTCGTCCAGCAGGTGGCTGAAGCTGTCCCGGATGACGACCCGGCCCGGCGCCAGCGGCTGGTGCACCTTGCTCGCCCCGATCACCACCGCGCCGCAGCCGTCGCCGAAGAGGCTGTGCGTGATGACGTCGTTGACGTCGTCGTCGAAGACGGCGTTCACCGAGCTGAGCTCGATGCAGATGAGCATGGCCTTGCGGTCCGGGTGCGCCCGGACGTAGTCGACCGCGGTGCGCATGCCGTTCATCGCGGCGGCGCAGCCCATGAAGTTGACCACCACCCGGCCGACCGCGGGCGAGAGCCCGAGCTGCTTCACCACCGCGACATCGACGCCGGGGGCGATGAATCCGGTGCTGGTGACGAAGACCAGCAGCCCGATGTCGGCCGGGTCGTCGATCCCGGCCAGCGCCCGCCCCGCGGTGTCGACGGCCAGCGGGACCGCGTGCTCGTGGAAGAGGTTCATCCGGTCCCGGATCGTGCCCGGCCTGCGGCTGTAGGCCAGGAACTCCGGGTCGAGCGGATCCACCGCGAGCCTGCGGGTGTCGATCCTGGTTTTCTTGTAGACCCGGCCGATGCGGGTGCGCTGCTCCGCGTCGCCGAAGAGCTCGGCGACCCGCTCGGCCGCGGCCGACTGGTCGAAGACCCGCAGCGGCGAGCCGGTCGCGATGCTCTCGATCACGCCGACCGTGGTCGGCGGCGCGGGCGGCAGCATCCGCGTGGCGATGTCGTGCCCGTGCTCCCCATCCGCCTGCAGGCGGGTTGTCCCCGGGCGATTGCCCTCGTCGATCGTTACAGACACGACCCTCTACCTTTCGAAATGATGTGTGACGGTGGATTCGGCTCAGACGGTGCCGATTCCGGTGAAGCCCTGGGCCGTGTAGACGACGCAGGTCTTCAGTGCCGACGGCGAGCAGTGCTCGCGCACGAACCCCCAGTTGCGTTCTTTCGCCTCGTCGGAGCGGGAGAGCAGATAGGTGCGGATCTGCTTCGGGAAGCGGTCGGTGAAGAAGCTCTTCGCGGGCAGCCACTCCACCCCGAACTTCGCCGCCTCCTCGCGGAGCACGTCCTCGGTCGCGATGTTCGCGAACCCGCTGCGCTGGTACGGCAGCACGTGGTGCACCCGGTGCGAGCTCAACCCGGCGGAGAGGAAGCAGTCGATGTAGCGGTTGCCGACCACCTTCAGGTCGTAGGCCTGCTCCAGCTGGTTGATGCCCCAGTCCTCGGTGTCGGTGTGCGTCTCCTCGGTGTCCAGCTCGAAGTCGTGGCTGGCCACCACCAGGAAGGTGCTGATCCACAGCGAGATGACGAACTGCAGGAACCAGGCCCAGAAGTCGCCCGCGAGGGTGAAGGCCACCAGCTCGGCGACGAGCAGGAAGCGGACGCCGAACGAGCCGATGAAGTGCGGCAGCGCGCCGCGCAGCGAGCCGTACATCTCCTTCGCGCCCACCTGGCGGGTGAGCCTGCAGACGTCCAGCAGTCGGATCGTCATGCCGGTCAGCGTGTGCCCGAGCTTGTGCAGCGTGTGCACCGGAATTCGGTAGAGCCGCGGCACCCGCATCATCATGGTGAAGACGTTCTTCTTGATGTCGACTTCGCTCTGCGTGTGCGGGTGGTGCAGCAGCGCGTGGCCGTCCGCGGTGACGAAGGCCAGCGCGACGTAGTTGAGGTCGAAGGCGTTCACCCAGACCTTGTTCATGCCCTTCTGCGCCCGGTGGATGGCGTAGTGCCCGAACCCGGCGAGCGAGCTGCGCAGCAGCACCATGGCGATCACGAAGACCGGCAGCGGCATCCAGCTCGGTTCGAAGAGCCGCAGCCCCTGCACCGCGAAGTAGGCCACCGCCAGCACCGCGACCACGATGTTGAAGACGGTGTCCATGCGCTTGATCCGGGCGGCGAGCTCGGGCTCGCGCAGCCGGGCCCGCACCCGGTGCAGCAGGTCGTCCTTGTTCCCGAAGCTGTACTTCGGGGTGTCGCGCCAGCTGTCGAAGCCCTCCTTGAAGAGGAAGTCCGGCGCGTTGTTCTTCGGGTGGATGTCCTCGGGCAGCGCGTCGCGGTCGAGCGCGTAGCGCTCCAGCATCCGCTCCACGGCCTGCGGGTTCTTGTGGTACGACCCGATGATCGAGGTGATGTCCCGGTTCTTCGTCCGGCCGATGAAGAACTCGCCGCCGGGGTGTTTGGAGATCCAGTCGCTCAGGTCGTAGGCCCGCCCGTTGTAGATCCACACGTTCGAGATCGGGGGCGGCCCGTCGGGCGGCGGGGGACGACGGAAGTCCTGCTCCTCCGTCGCGGGGCGGGTGTCGGTCATCGGTGTCCTTCGTGCTGTGTTCCGCGGTGTCCCGTGCCGTATCGCTCGGACCCGGGAATTGATTTCAGAGCCACCGGGGAGCGGCAGCGCGTGCCGCTCCGATCCGGCCCGGACTGGAAGGTTATCCCTGGTCACGGGGGCGCTCTCGGTGGTCATGCTCAGTATGGTGCGTCGCCCCGCCTACAGCGCACTGAACGATTCCTTAACCCCGAACCGGGTCGCGACGCGTTTGCCGGCGGCTCTATGCGAGATGACCGCGCACAGGGTAACGTTCCGGCCCGCAGCGGCTTCCGACCGTGGTTCGGCCATGGGTCGGCCACCGAGAATCACGGCCGACGGAGGGCTCTTCCTCCGCCGGAGGAGCCGCTGTACCCACCCCGGCAGCGCCTGCTGCCACTCCACCCCGGTCGTTTCGACCACGCACTCTCACGGGGGCAGACCATGAGTGACCCGACAATGTCCGAATCCACCGTCGCCCGGCGCGGCGCCCGCAGGCTCTCCCCGCTGCGCCTCGGCACCGCCGCCGTCGCGGCCTCGCTCTTCGCGGCGGTCATGACCGGTTGCGGCTCCGACGATTCGAGCACGAGCACCAGCACCGCGGCGACGGCCACCGGCGCGCTGCCCGATGCCGCGCAGATCGTGCAGGAATCCGCGCGCACCACCCAGACCCTGCAGGCCGTGCACCTGGAGCTGGCGGTCGAGAACATCCAGAACCTGCCGGTCGAGGAGGTCGACGCGGACGTCACCAACCAGCCGCAGGGCCAAGGCGCGGCCCAGGGCAGCGCCACCGTGCGGACCAAGCCGGACGCGCCGTTCATCGACGCCGAGTTCGTCGTGGTGGACAAGACCATGTGGGTCAAGCTGGAGGACGGCAAGTTCGCCGACCTCGGCCCCTCGGAGAAGGTCTACGATCCGGGCATCATCCTGGACAAGGACAAGGGCCTGGCGAATGTCATCGCCAAGGTGCAGAACCCGAAGGTCGAGGGGCGCGAGAGCGTCGAGGGCATCGCGGTCGTCAAGGTCAGCGGCACCATCGACTCCTCGGTCATCGACCCGATCGTGCCCAGGGTCGGCGAGGGCGGCGGGACCTTCCCGATCACGCTCTACATCGCCGACGTGGCGCCGCCGAGCACCTCGGCCGCGGCCAAGCCGTCCGAGGCGCCTTCCGAGGGCGAGGGGCCGAACCTGGTTCGCGCCGTCATCGAGAAGGGTGAGGGGACCATCAACGTCACCCTCTCCGACTGGGCCGAGCCGGTCACGGTGAGCAAGCCCGCGAACTGACAGCTACCGGCCAGTGCGGGCCGGAACCCCGGGCCGGGGGGCCCCCCGCCAACACCGGCGC
>NZ_JBHVAK010000120.1:0-6785 GCF_042667085.1 Nocardia sp. NPDC057353 | reverse complement strand
CCGGTGGCCTGCTCTCTGGCGATCCTGTCGATCAGCGCTTCGAGTACTGAGGCGCCTTGCGGGCCTTCTTCAGGCCGTACTTCTTGCGCTCGGTGGCGCGCGGGTCACGGGTCAGGAAGCCTGCCCGCTTGAGCGCGGGGCGGTCGTCCGGGGTGACCTCGATCAGGGCCCGCGCGATGGCGAGCCGCAGCGCACCGGCCTGGCCGGAGGGGCCGCCGCCGACGAGCCGGGCGTACACGTCGAACGACTCGGTGCGCTCGACGGTGACCAGCGGGGACTTCACCAGCTGCTGGTGCACCTTGTTCGGGAAGTAGTCCTCGATGGTGCGGCCGTTCAGCACGAAGTTGCCGGAGCCGGGGACGAGGCGGACGCGGACGACGGCCTCCTTGCGGCGGCCGACGGTCTGCACCGGGCGGTCGATGAGGACCGGGGCGTCGTAGCCGTCGGGCTCGGCCTCGTAGCCGTAGTCCTCGGTCACGACCTCGGCGTTCGGGTCCTCCGAGGTGTACTCGGTGAGCTCGACCTCGTCGGGGTTCAGCGCGTCGTTTTCGGGAGCGGTCACTGGGCCACCTGCTTGATCTCGAACGGGATGGGCTGCTGCGCGGTGTGCGGATGGGTCGGGCCCGCGTACACCTTGAGCTTGCCCGCGATCGCGTTGCCCAGCTTGTTCTTGGGGATCATGCCCTTGATGGCCTTCTCCACGACCCGGTCGGGGCGGGTCTCCATGACCTGACCGACAGAGCGCGACTTGAGGCCGCCCGGGTGGCCGGAGTGGTGGTGGATCAGCTTGTCCTGCCGCTTGTTCCCGCTGAGCGAGATCTTGTCGGCATTGATGATGATGACGAAGTCGCCACCATCGACGTTCGGCGCGTAGGTCGGCTTGTTCTTGCCCCGCAGCAGCGTCGCTGCCTGCACGGCAAGGCGTCCGAGTACGACGTCGGTGGCGTCGATGACGTACCACTTGCGGGTCACGTCACCCGCCTTGGGGCTGTACGTAGGCACAGTGCATCCCTGTCTGTCGTCGGTGTTGCCGGCCGAGCGCGCGGTCGAGGAGTTCCCGGCGGCCGGTGGAGACCCGGGCCTCGAGTGCACCCGGGAAAACCCGGGTGTCCACACGCCAGCAAGCCACGATACCAGCAGCGGGTTCCGCCACCGAATCGGCTCAGATGTCGATCGGCGGGCCCGGATCGCGGGCGCCGGGCGGGCCGGGGATCAGGTAGCGCAGGGTGTCGACGCCCGGCGCCGCGCACTCCGGCACCCGCTCCCCCACCGAGGTGTCGCGGCCGGGCCGGAACCACAGCTCGGCCCGGGCCGAGGCGATGCCCTCGCGGTGCCCGTCGGCGATCCGCGGGGTCGCCGAGCAGGAGACCGGCTCGCCGAACCCGGCGGGCGCGACCGGGCTACCGGCAGCCCGGGTAACCGGACCACCGGCGGCCGGACTCCCTGCGACCTGCGCGGCGAGCACCGGCGTCGCCGGTTCGGCCGCGGTGACGTGCCCGTCCGACGGCAGCGCGACGACCGCGAGCGCCATCGCCCCCGCTACCGCGGGGGCGCCGAAGAAGTTGTCCCGCATCCGGTTCCACAGCCCGCCCTTGGCCGACCCGGCGGGCGGCTCCGGCTCGTTCCGCTGCACCGCGCTGCTCCAGGCCGCCTGCTGCTGCTCGGCGGCGGGCTGTTCGGCCCGCTCGGCGTGCCTGCCGCCCTGCTCCGGCTCGCCGGAGTCCTCCTCGGAGACCAGCAGGTGCGCGGCGCCGAGCACCAGCGCGTGGATCGGGTGGTCGGCCACCCGGAAGCGCTGCCCGAGGTGGTTGCGGAAGGCGAAGCGCAGCGGCTCGTTGTCGTAGACATTGCCCGCGAGCAGGATGGTCGAGGTGTCCGCGCCGATCGAGCGGGCCGCCGCCATCACCTCGATCACCACGTCGTCGGCGGCCCGCGCCTCGCGCAGCGCGGCCGGGTCGAAGTGCACGTCCACCGATTCGGTCGGCTGCTCGTCGTCGCCGTGCACCGCGACGACCAGCACCGTGCGGCCGTCGCAGTAGACGCCGGTGGCGCCGATCCCGTTCGGGTCCCGCTCGTCCGGCGGGCTCACCAGGTTCAGCGCGCGCACGTACCCGGAGAGCGCGACGCTCTCCGGCAGCGGCTCCACCTCGACGTCGAGCTGCTCCACCAGCGCGGCGTAGAGCTCGACCTTCTCCTCCGGCCAGTCGTCCGGGTACGGCATGGCGACCACGTCCGGCTTGCCGCGCAGGTAGCTGCCGATCGAGGCGAGCGGGTTGTAGAGCCGCGCCCGGAACACCATGTCGGCGGGCCAGGTCGCGCCCGCCACCACGATTTGCGGGTGGCCGAGGATGTCCCGCACGTCGGCGATGGCCATGCCGAGGTCGGGGCGCAGCCGGTCGACACCCGCGGTGTGCAGCCTGCCCGACGAGTCCGCCAGCAGGTAGGCGGGCGTCGAGTAGGAACCTTCGACCTGCACCGGGCGGATCGGCGTTTCACCGCCGCCCGCGGCTACGGACACCACATCCCAACCGAGATGTACCGCCCCAACTCGCACCGTCACAGGCATAAGTGTGCCTGGTGCCCGCAAGCCCCGCTCGACGCGCTCACGCCGACGACTTCTTCAACCGCAGGCGACGCCAGGTGAGCAGCGCCAGCACCAGCGTGAGCAGCAGCACCATGGCGATGTTCAGCGCCCAGACACCGGGCTCGTGGTTCCACAGCCCGTCCGGCTGGGCGCTCAGGAAGATCGAGCGGATGTCCACCGTCGAGGCGCCCGCCGCGTACCCCCAGCGGGACGGGAAGAGCCAGGAGACCTGCTCCAGCACCACCCGGTCGGTGACCGGGATGAGCCCGCCCGCCATCACCAGCTGGGCCATGATCGCCACCACCAGCATCGGCATGACCTGCTCGCTGGACTTGGCGAAGCTCGACATCAGCAGCCCGAACACCACGCAGCAGACCGCGGTCACCGCGATGTCGATGTACAGCTCGGCGCTGCCCGAGGCGAGCACCGAGCCCTCGCCGGGCGGGTTCTTGCCCGCCAGCGTGATCCCGACCAGCACCGCCGACTGCAGGAAGGCGGTGATGCTGAACACCGCGATCTTGGCCCACAGGTACGAGCCGGGCAGCAGCCCGACCGCGCGCTCGCGCTGGAAGATGGTGCGCTCGCCGACCAGGTCGCGGATGGTCAGCGTGGACCCCATGAAGCAGGCGCCGAGGATCAGCACCACCAGCAGCTGCTGCGCCTCGGCCCCGCCGGAGGGGATCAGCGAGCCGTCCGGCGCCTGGGTGAGCCCGCCCCTGGTGAAGCCGTTCTTGCCGGGCACGACCAGGGAGAGCCCGCCGAGGATGAACGGAAGCACCACCAGGAAGGCCAGGTAGCCGCGGTCGGCGAAAATCAGCCGGACCTGCCGCCGCGCCACCGTGGAGAACTGCTTGAAGCCGCTGGACTGCGGCGGGCTGCCCGCCGAGCCGTAGGGCGGCGGCGGTGGCGGTGGCGGCACGAACGCCTGGCGCGAGCGGTAGGCGGCGAAGGCCTGGTCCGGGTCGGCGGCGACCTTGCCGAAGATCTCGGCCCAGTCGCTGGTGCCGAGCGCGGCGCCGACCCCGGCCGGGTGCCCGCAGAACGCGGTCTTGCCGCCCGGCGCGAGCAGCAGCACCTGGTCGCACATGTCGAGGCAGGCCACCGAGTGGGTCACCACGATCACCACGCGGCCCGCGTCGGCCAGCTCGCGCAGCATGGTCATGACCTGGCGGTCCAGCGCCGGGTCGAGCCCGGAGGTCGGCTCGTCCAGGATCAGCAGCGAGGGGCCGGTGAGCAGCTCCAGCGCCACCGAGGCGCGCTTGCGCTGGCCGCCGGAGAGCCGGTCCACCCTGGTGTCGGCGTGCTCGGTGAGCGAGAGCTCGGCCAGCACGCCGTCGATCACCTGCTGCCGGTCCGCCTTCGAGGTGTCCGACGGCAGCCGGAGCTCGGCGGCGTAGCCGAGCGCCTGCCGCACGGTGAGCTGCCGGTGCAGCACGTCGTCCTGCGGCACCATGCCGATCCGGGAGCGCAGCGCCTCGTACTCGGCGTGCAGGTTGCGGCCCTCGAAGGTGACGACGCCGCCGGACGGCCTGGTACTGCCCGCGATCAGCTTGGAGAGCGTGGACTTGCCCGCGCCGGACGGCCCGATCAGCGCGGTGAGCGTGCCGCTGCCCGCCTGCAGGTTCACATCGACGAGCAGCTGCTTGTTGTTCTCCACCGTGAAGCCGACGCCGTGCACATGCAGCCCCTGCTCGGCGACCGGCTTCTGCCGGTGCACCAGCGTGCCCTGCTGCACCTCGAAGTCGATATTGCCGACGGTGACGACGTCGCGCTCGCGCAGCACCGTGCGCTGCTGGCGGACGCCGTTGACGAAGGTGCCGTTCGAGGAGCCGAGGTCCTCGATCGTCAGCCCATCGGAGCCCGCGAGCAGCCGCGCGTGCCTGCGCGAAGCCAGCGGGTCGTTCACCACGATCTGGTTGTCCGAGGTGCGGCCGATGGTCAGCCCGCCGGGGGGCAGCCGGTCCGCGCGCGCGATCGGCGAGGTGGAGGGCCTGGCCCGGATCGGCGGCAGCGACGAGGAATCCGCCCGCGTCGTCATGTTCACGTTGATCTGCGGCTGCGGCGCCGACTGCTGCTGCGGGAACGGCGCCGACTGCGGCGGCCGCTGCTGCGGCGGGGGCTGATGCTGGTGCGGCTGCTGCTGCGGGAACGGCGGCCGCTGCTGCGGCGGCGGTTGCTGCTGCGGCCACTGCGGCGCCGACTGCGGCCGCGCCACCGGGGTGGCGCCGGTCTGCCTCGGCGCGCCCGCCGGGATCAGGTGCAGCAGCGGGCCGCTGATCGCGTCACCGAGCCGCACCTGGGTGGCCCGGTCGATCGGGACCGGCCTGCTCAGCCGCCGCGCGTCCACGAAAACACCGTTGGTGCTGCCGTTGTCGGCCAGCACCCAGGCCCCGCCCTGCCAGGCCAGCGTCGCGTGTACCCGGGAGACCAGCGGGCTGTCCACGAACAGCGTGACTTCCGGCGCCCGCCCCAGGGTGACCTTCTGACTCGGTTCGAAAACGCGTTCGGTTCCCTCATGGCGCACGGTGATGGACTGCGCCCCCGGTGAAGACATGCAGCGGATACTATGCCATCACCCGGACATCGGCGGGGCCCCCGACGCGCCTTTTGTCCCGATCCGGCGACCGACCGCGGGGAACGAGAAACGGCCGACCGAGGGGGAGCCTGCCTTGCCGAATCGTCGTGCGACCACCGCCGCCGTGGCCGCCCTGTGTTTCGTGCTGCTGCTCGCCGGGTGCACCCGCATGGTCGACGGCCGCGCCGTCTCCATCTACGACGACCCGTTCAAGGTCGCCGGGCTGCCGACCACCAGCGGGCCGAGCGGCCCGCGCACCGGCGTGCCGGACACCGCCCTCACCGCCGCGGGCAGCGACGGCGGCGAGATCGACCGGCTCGCGCTGAACGCCGTCGACGACATCCAGGTCTACTGGCGGCAGGTCTACGGCACCGAGTTCGATGGCGAGTTCCAGCCGGTGGAGAAGCTGCTCTCGTGGAGCTCGAAGGCGTCGCGCGGCGCCGCGCCGGAGTTCTGCGAGGACACCACCTACCGCTTGGTGAACGCCGCCTACTGCAGGCTGGACAACTCCATCGGCTGGGACCGCGAGGTGCTGCTGCCGACCATGGCCGACACCTTCGGGCAGATGTCGGTGGTCATGGTGCTCGCGCACGAGTACGGCCACGCCATCCAGAACATGGCCGAGATCGTCACCAGCCGCGATCCGGTGATCGTCAAGGAGCAGCAGGCCGACTGCTTCGCGGGCGCCTTCATGCGGCACGTGGCCGAGGGCAAGGCCGCGCACTTCACCATCAACACCTCGGACGGGCTGAACTCGGTGCTCGCCGCCACCGTCGCCATCCGCGACTCCGACCCGGACGACCCGGAGAGCGTGCACGGCTCCGCCTTCGAGCGGGTGACCGCGGTGCAGATCGGCTTCACCGACGGCCCGCGCGCCTGCAAGGGCATCGACGAGGAGGAGATCAACCAGCGCCGCGGCGACCTCCCGGTCAGCTTCCAGGGCCAGACCGGCGAGTTCGACATCACCAAGGAGTCGCTGATCGAGCTGAGCAAGGCGCTGGCCGCGATCCTGCCGCTGGACGAGCGGCCGCGCTACAGCTACGGCGGCGCGCGGATCGAGTGCGGCGACGGCGCCACCACCGAGCCGGTCTCCTACTGCCCGGCGAGCAACCTGATCGCCACCGACATCCCCAAGCTCTCCGAGCGCGGCGCCGTCGGCGACCTGGACGACCCGCTGCCGCTCAAGGTGAGCGGCGACTACAACGGCTACGTCGTCTTCATCTCCCGCTACACCCTCGCGGTGCAGCGCAGCAACGACCAGGACCTGGTCGGCGCCAAGACCGGGCTGCGCGCCGCCTGCCTCTCCGGGGTGGTCACCGGCAAGCTCGCGGAGTCGGGGCGCCCGGTCGGGCAGGGCGATATCCAACTCGCCGCGGGCGACCTGGACGAGGCGGTCTCCGGGCTGCTCACCGACGGCCTGGCGGCCAGCGACGTCGAGGGCAAGACGGTCCCCAGCGGCTTCGCCAGGGTCGACGCCTTCCGCGCAGGCGTCCTCGGCGGCGAAAGCACCTGCCTCGCCAGGTACAGCTGAGTTGGATGGCCCGCCTTCGGCGGGCGTGTTCGCGGCCCCGGGGAGTCTCGTCGTTCAGCGCTCGAGACTCGCGCCTGTGGCGCATGCGCTTCGAG
>NZ_JBHVAK010000119.1:0-6845 GCF_042667085.1 Nocardia sp. NPDC057353 | reverse complement strand
GGGCGTGAACTCAGGCTTCGGCGGTGGCCTCGGCCGGGGCGGCGTCGCCGGACGGCTTGCGGCGCCTGCGGCGACGGCGGGCGGGCTTGTCGCCGGAGTCCTCGGAGTCCGTCGTGGCCTCGGCGCCGTCGGCAGCGCGATCCGCCGCGTCGGCGCCGGTCACCGCGCCTGCGCCGGTCGCCGGGGTGACGTCGCCACCGGCCGCCGCGGCGGCGTCGCCACCGGCCGCGTCGCCGCCGGTCGCCGCGGTGGCGTCACTGCCCGCCGCGTCGGCAACCGGGTCCGTACCCGTGCGCCGCCTGCGGCGCCGCTTGCGCGCGGGCGCCTCGCCTGCGTCACCGGTGGCATCGCCCTCGGCGACACCCTCGGTGCCATCGGCACCGTTCTCGCCTTCGACCGGCCGACCCCCGCGGGTCCGCCGCCGCGACCTACCGCTGCGCGGCTCCCGCGCGGGCCGCTCGACGACGACCGCGTCGTCGTCCCGCTCCACCCGCGCCTTGCGCAGCGTGCCGGTGACCCCCTCCGGGATCCCCAGCTCGGCGAAGAGGTGCGGCGACCGCGAGTAGGTCTCGACCGGCTCGGGGATCCCGAGCCCGAGCGCCTTGTCGATCGCGGCCCAGCGGTTCAGCTCGTCCCAGTCGATGAGCGTGACGGCGACGCCGGTGCGCCCGGCCCGGCCGGTGCGGCCGATCCGGTGCACGTAGGTCTTCTCGTCCTCCGGGCACTGGTAGTTGACGACGTGCGTGACGTCGTCGATGTCGATGCCGCGCGCCGCCACGTCGGTGGCGACGAGCACGTCGATCTTCCCGCTGCGGAACCGGTCCAGCGCCTTCTCCCTGGCGATCTGCCCCAGGTCGCCGTGGACCGCGCCGACCGCGAACCCGCGCTCGGCCAGGTCGTCGGCGACCTTCTGCGCGGTCCGCTTGGTCCGGGTGAAGATCATGGTCGCGCCGCGGCTCTCGGCCTGCAGCACCCGCGCCACCAGCTCGGCCTTGTCCAGCGCGTGCGCCCGGTAGACGAACTGCGTGGTGCGCTCGTGGATCGCGGAGTCGTGCGGCTCCTCGGCCCTGATGTGCGTGGGCCTGGTGAGGAAGGTGCGCGCCAGCGTGATGATCGGGCCCGGCATGGTGGCCGAGAAGAGCATGGTCTGCCGCTTCTCCGGGACCATGGTCAGGATCCGCTCGATGTCCGGCAGGAAGCCGAGGTCGAGCATTTCGTCGGCCTCGTCCAGCACCAGCACCCCGACCTTGCCGAGGATGAGGTGCTGCTGGTCGGCCAGGTCCTGCAGCCTGCCCGGCGTGCCGACCACCACGTCGACGCCGGAGCGCAGCGCGGCGATCTGCGACTCGTACGGGCGGCCGCCGTAGATCGAGGTCACCCGCAGCGGGCCCTGGTGATTGCGCAGGTACTTGCTCGCGTTCTCCAGGTCCTGGGTGACCTGGATGCACAGCTCGCGGGTCGGCACGATGACCAGGGCCCGCGGGGTGCCGTCCAGCGGCGTCGTGCCGTCGGCGCTCGCGATCCGGTGCAGCAGCGGGACGCCGAATCCGAAGGTCTTGCCCATTCCGGTGCGGGCCTGGCCGATCAGGTCCTCGCCCGCGAGTGCCAGCGGCAGGGTGAGTTCCTGAATGGCGAAAGTACGTTCGATACCGATCTCGGTGAGCGCGCGGACGATTTCGTCGCGAACCCCCAATTCGGCGAATGTCGGGGCGGTGTGCGTCGCATCCAGCTCGGCGGTCAGCAGCGTGTCCGCCAGCCCCGGTTCCTGTTCGACAGTGATCTTGCTCAGGTTCGTGCCTTTCCTCGTCGATCGCATCCAGCGCGCACGAGGTGTGGGGCCCGGTGGCCCGCGACGACCACGTTTCTCCCCGGACGACACCCGCTCGGCTCGCTGCCGGACGATCGAGGCAGGCAGCCCGGGAGGGGCCCGCTCGGTGGATCGTCGGCGCGGCGCGGCGGAGCCGCGGATTCGGTGCGCGCACATTTCCCGACAGCGGAGTCCCGAGTTCGGGTGCTGTTTCGCCGAGTCGTATACCCGGCAAACTTCCGTTGTCCGCAATGATTGTAGCGTGCTATTGTTCCGCCCCCGGAAAGACCGGTCCGGACAATTGTGTACGCCCGGTGCTCCGGCCTCGGCGAACACCCACGTACGCTGCGGCTCATGGCAATTCATCCGGCTCGGCGAATCTGGACGACTCTCGAACCGCTGCACGACGTGGTGTATTTCGGGGCCGGGGTGAAGGAGGCGGGCACCGAGGTCGGGCTGCGCGGTTACTGGCAGACCTACTTCGCCTTCCGGGCCGCCCCGCTCGGCGCCGTCGCGCCCGCCACCGTGCTCGCCACCTTCGCCGGGTTCCACCCGGAGATGATCGCCAAGGCGCTGCCGGACGCCTGGTCCCGCGCCACCCCGGAGACCTGCCTGACCGCCCGCTCCGCCATCGCCACCGCGCTGCTCCGCGGCGCGGGCGCGGGCGCTGCCGAGTGCGCCCGCGCGGTCGAGCTGCTGGCGCCGGTGCAGCGCGCCGCCGACCCCACCGGCCGCCCGCTCTTCGCCGCCAACGCGGCGCTACCGCTGCCCGACGACCCGGTGGCCGCGCTCTGGCAGCTGGCCACCGCGCTGCGCGAGCACCGCGGCGACGGGCACGTCGCCGCCCTGGTCGGCGCGGGGGTCACCGGGCGGCAGGCGCTGGTGCTGCAGACCGCGGCGGGGAAGGTGCCCGCGTCGGTGATCCGGCCCGCGCGCGGGCTCTCCGAGCGGGAGTGGACTGACGCGGTGGACGAGCTGCGCGCGGCCGGGCTGGTCGCGGGGGAGCCGGACGGCCCGACGCTCACCGGCAGCGGCGCGGCGCTGCTGCAGCGGGTCGAGCGGGTCACCGACGAGGCGGCCTGGAACGGCGCGCTGGCCGCGCTGCCCAGCGATGCCGCCACCGAGCTCACCGCCTCGCTGGCGCCGCTGGTCGACGCGGTGCAGCGCGACATCCTGCCCGCGGTGAGCCCGGTCGGACTTCGGCCGGAGTGACGACGTGATCCGCGGCACGAAACCGGAGTACCCAGTACCGGCGGTACCGCAGTATGGGAAATTGGGTCGGTGAGCATCGTCGCCGCTGTTTCCCGCGCCGCCCGCAACGCGCTGGCGCTGACCCCGCTCGGCTCCGGCATCGGGGCGCCAGAGCCGGTGCCCTCCGACGTCCTGTGCGCCGAGCCGCACCTGACGCTGCGCCGCTACCACCACGGCGGCGGGGCGGAGGCCCCCGCGGTGCTGCTGGTGCCGCCGCTCGCCGCCCCCGCGAGCTGCTTCGACCTGCGTCCGGGGCAGAGCGTCGCCGAGTTCCTCCGCGATTCCGGCCGGGCGCCGTACCTGGTCGACTACGGGCCGGTGGGGTACGCGGACCGGGAGATGGGGCTGGAGGACTGGATCGACCGCATCCTGCCCGAGGCCGTGCTGCGCACCTCGGCGGACCGCGGCGGCGAGCCGGTCGACCTGGTCTGCTGGTCGCTCGGCGGCACGCTCGCGCTGCTCACCGCCGCCGCGCACCCGGAGCTGCCGATCCGCTCGGTCACCGCGGTCGGCTCGCCGCTGGACTACCGCCGCATGTTCGGGGTGCCGCAGCTCCGGCTGCTGGCCGCCCCGACCGGCGGGCAGCTCACCTCGGCGGCGATCCGGGCGGCGGGCGGGGTGCCCGCGCAGCTGACCCGGCTCTCCTACCGCTTCTCCGCCTGGGATCGCGAGCTGCGGCGGCCGTTCTTCATCGCGAGCAACCTGGCGAACACCGACGCGCTGGCCAGGATGCAGACGATCGACCGCTTCCTGGCCGACATGGCGGGCTACCCCGGCCGCTTCATGGACCAGGTCTGGCGGCGCTTCCTGCTCGCGGGCGACCTGGACACCGGCGTGCTCCGGCTCGGCGCGCGCCGGATCGCGCTGGCCGACGTCACCGCGGCGGTGCTGCTGATCGGCGGCCCGCGCGACGCCATCACCGCCGCGGGCGCGGTGGAGTCCGGGCTGCGCACCCTGACCGGGGCGCGGGCGGTGCGGTACGAGACCGCCCCCGGCAGCCACCTCGGCATCCTGACCGGCCCCGATGCCGCGCACTCCACCTGGACCTACCTGGACAAGTTCCTCACCGAGCAGGTCGAGGTGGCCGGTGGGGTCGCGCCGGTCCGGTAGCGGGTTAGGCTGATGCGCATGGGAGTCGAGTCGCCTGCCGACGTGTCCTCGTCCGAGCCGGTCGTGCCCGCGGTGCACCCGGGGGTGAACGACCTCTTCGCGGTCCTCGCCTACGGCGAGATCTCCGCCTTCTACCGGTTGGCGGAGGAGGCCGCGCTCTCCCCGACGCTCTCCGGCAAGGTGCTCGCGGCGAAGATGGCGGCGGCCGAGATGGGGCACTTCCGCACCCTGGAGGCGGCGCTCGCCGAGCGCGGCGTCGACGTGTACGCGGCGATGGACCCCTTCATCCGGGCGCTGGACGACTACCACGCCTCCACCGACCCCTCCACCTGGCTGGAGTCGATGGTCAAGTTCTACGTCGGCGACGGGATCGCCGCCGACTTCTACACCGAGATCGCGGGCGCGCTGCCCGCCGAGGTCGGCACCGTCGTCCGCGACGTGCTCGCCGAGACCGGGCACTCCCAGTTCGTCGTGGACGAGGTGCGGAACGCGGTGCGGGAGAACCGCTCCGAGCGCGATCGGCTCACGCTCTGGGGGCGCAGGCTGCTCGGCGAGGCGATCACCCAGGCGCAGTACGTGATGGCGCAGCGGGACGAGCTCACCGAGCTGGTGCTCAGCGCCACCGGCGACCTGAACGGCATGGCGAAGCTGATCGAGCGCATGCAGGCCGGGCACGCGGCCCGAATGGCCACCCTCGGCCTCTGAGCACCTGCGGGGCCGCGGGCGAGCGCGCCGCGCCGCGCGACCCCGGCCTGGAGTGAGCGGCGGTTGCCGCTACTCGTTTACGGCGCGCTGATCGCGCGCCAGGGCCGCGCGAACTCGGCGTCCCGAAAGCCGCTACCCGCTCGCGGCGCGGTCGCCGTGGACCAGGCGCAGCCCGGGTTCGCGGGCGAGTGCGCGGTCGGGTAGCCAGACGACGACGGTGTGGTCGCGCTGCGTCTCCAGCGTCTCCATGGTGATCTCCACGGCCCCGTGCGCTGGGTGCTCCAGCCGGAGCGGGGTCGGGGCGGGTTCGGCGGCCAGCCGCGGCGCCCAGCGCTGCGCGAACTCGGGCAGCTGCCGCAGCTCCTCGATCAGCTCGCCCAGCTCCCGGTCCGCGGGCCAGCGGATGCTCGCCCGGTAGAGCATGGCGGTGAACGCCTCGGCGACGGCGGCCCGGTTGCGCAGCACCCGGTGCGCGGCCTCGTTCCGGAACACCCAGTAGGCCAGGTCACCGGGGTGCTCGAGCAGGCCGAGCGGCCCGGCGAACTCCTCCCAGGCCGGGTTGCCCGCCAGCACGGCGAGCCCGCGGCCGAGCACGAAGGCGGGCGTCGGGTCGAGCGCCGCGACGATGGCCGCGACGCTCTCCGGCACCACCCGCGCGGGCGCGTGCGCCCCCGGGCACCGCTCCTCCCGGCCCGCGGTGAGCGCGAGCAGCCCGAAGTGGTGCCGCTGCGCGTCGTCGAGCAGCAGCGCGTTCGCGAGCGCGTCCACGATCGCCATCGACGGGTTGCTGTCCCGCCCCTGCTCCAGCCGGGCCAGGTAGTCCACGCTCACCCCGGCGCGCACCGCGACCTCCTCGCGGCGCAGCCCCGGCGTCCTGCGCCTGCCCACGCCGGGCAGCCCGACGTCGGCCGGGCGCAGCTCGGCCCTGCGGGCGACGAGGAACTCGGCGAACCTGTTCGCTGACATCGCTCCATGATGACCGAACCGGGGCGCCCCAGCCTCGCCCTGCCGGGGCCAGGATAACCGCGGCCTTGGTACCCCCGCCGGGTACGGGGACGGTGGAGCCATGACCACGAGCACGAACGACACCCTGCTGAAGCCCGGCGCCTGAGCCCTGGACGAGCACCACTCCTCGGTCGGCTTCTCGGTCCGGCACCTCGGAATCTCCAAGGTGCGCGGCCGGTTCACCAACTTCGAGACCGAGTTCGCCGTCGACGAGGCAGGGCTCGCCACCATCGGCGCCACCATCCACCTGGCCTCCTTCGACACCGGCAACGCGGGCCGCGACGAGCACGTGCGCACCGCCGACTTCCTCGACGTCGCCAACCGCCCCACCCTCACCTTCCGCGCGACCGCGCCGGTCCGGATCGCCGAGAGCTTCACCGTCGAGGGCGAGGCCACCTTCGGCGACAAGACCACCCCGGTCACGCTGGAGGTGGAGTGGGGCGGCGTGCAGCAGCACCCCGGTGACGACAAGCTGCACGCGGGCTTCTCCGCCACCGGCAGCATCGACCGCACCGCGCTCGGAGTCGGGCCGGTCGCGCCCGGATTCCTGAGCAGCGCGGTCAAGATCGAGCTGGAGATCCAGCTGGTGGAACCGGCCTGAACTGTTCGCTGACAGCGCAGCAGCCGTGTGCCGCCGCGCTCCGGTGCTCGACTAGCCTGGGACCGACAGCACAGGACTCTAGGTTCGGAGGTTGACCGTGGAGGTCAAGATCGGTATTTCGGATAGCCCGCGGGAGCTCGTCATCGCCAGCTCGCAGACCCCGGCAGAGGTCGAGTCCCTGGTCAGCGGCGCGCTCGGCGGCGAGAACGGGGTACTGGCGCTCACCGACGAGAAGGGCCGCAAGTACCTGATCCAGGCCGCCAAGGTCGCCTACGTCGAGATCGGCACCTCCTCCGCGGGCCGGGTCGGCTTCGCCGCCGTCTGAACCTGTCGCAGACGGCGAGGGCCCCGCACCAAGATCGGTGC
>NZ_JBHVAK010000118.1:0-6877 GCF_042667085.1 Nocardia sp. NPDC057353 | reverse complement strand
GCTTCGCGGCTGATCCGCAAGTACACCGAGCTGGGGATGCTGTCGCGCCAGCGGGTGACCCCGGTGCCGGGCCCGTCGTGGGTGTTCCCGACCCGGGCCGCGGTGGAGGCGCTGACCGGGCGGGCGGCGCGGGCGTGGTTGCCGACGCCGAAGATGGCCGGCCACACCCGCGCGGTGCTGGAGCTGCGCCTGGTGCTGGTCGGGCTGGATTTGGACCGCTGGATCTCGGAGCGGTCGATGCGCGCCGAGCAGGCCCCGACCAAGGCCGGGGTGGACCGGCCCCACATCCACGACGGCCGCTACCTCACCAACGCCGGTGAGTGGTGGGCGGTCGAGGTCGAGCTGACCCGCAAGAACCTCGCCGCGGCGCGCTCGGCCCTGGCCGCGTCGGTCCAGGCCGCGCGCCACGGCGGGTGCGCCGGGCTCGCCTTTTACTGCCGCAGCGACGCGGTGAAGAGCGTCACCCGCGAGGCCGCCGCGTCCCTCGATCTTTCCGAGGGCCCGCGGGTGGTGCTGCGCGACTTCGACGAGGTGCTGTCCTCGTCGGCCCCGCGACCCGGGCTCCGGGTGATCGAGGGCGGGGCCTCTGATCACGAAATCCCCCAGGTCACAGACCCGAACGAAGGAAAGGCGGGCTGACCCGTGTGCACTCCGATCCTCACCACCAACGACTGCAACCCCTACGCCCCGACCCCGTCACCGGCCGCGGGCCCGGCGATCGAGACCGCGCAGCTGCCGCTGGTGCCCACCGTGCCCGAGCAGACCGCGGTGCCGGCGCCGCAACCGGGCGTGCAGGTCGATCCGACGATGCCCCCGGTCGGGCTCCGCCAGGACCCGCTCGGCTGGCTGCCGGACTTCTCCGCCTGGACCTGGGCCGGGGTCGCCGACACCGGGCTGCTCGCGGCCGCGGTCGTGGTCTCGGTGCTGGTGATGGTGCTGGCCATCCTGGTCCCGGCCACCATGCTCGCCTGGCGCCCCGCCCGGCTGCGGAACTGGCTGTTCGCCAGCATCGTGGCGATGCCGGGCGCGGCGGCGTTGTTCGCGTGGGACGCCTTCGAGCCGATCCAGGACTTCACCGCGGCCGCCGCCGACTTCCTGGCCGGGCAGTACGTGGCCGGGGTGTTCGGGATGTCGGTGCTGCTGGTTCCGGCCGCGTGGCTGACCGCGACGCTGGTGTTCACCCGCCAGCGGGTGCAGCTGGCCACGGTCGGGCTCGGGTCTCCGGCGCGCACCGAGCGGGCCCTGCACGCCCAGGCCCAGCGCGAGCAGCGCGCCGCCGCCCGGCTCTCGCGGCGCCGTCTACCGTTCACCACCGGGGGCCGGAACCCGGAGCCGGTGATCGGCCGCCTGGCCGTCGAGCACGACCAGGCCCCGCCCTCGTCGGTGCTACGCCAGCTCGGCAAGCGCACCGAAACCCGGCTGATCCTGCCGCTGATCAACCTGGCCGAGCACATGTCGACCGTCGCGAGCTCGGGCTCGGGCAAGACGACGTTGATGTTGCGGGTGCTGGTGGCCTGGTACGTCGCGACCTGGATGCGGCACCGGCAGTGGTGGCGGCTCAACGGCCGCCCGGGGCGCCCGCTGGCGATCATCGTGGACTGCAACGGCGGCCCGGAGTCCCGCAAGGTCGCCGCCCGGGTGAGCAAGTGGTTCACCGCGCTCGGTGTCCGTGAGGACCGGATCGGGATCTTCCCGGACACCACCGACCTGGCGCTGTGGGATGGCACCAGCCGCGACGACCTGCGCTCGATCCTCTCGGCCATGGTCTCCGGCGGCAGCACGCCGACGACCGACACCGAGAAGTACTTCCACGAGATCCGCGAGACGCTGATCCACCTCGTGGTCGACGTCCCGGAGCGGGTCGAGCGGATCAACGGGGTCGCGACCCCGATCGGGGAGAACCCGCCGCGCAGCTGGCTGGAGTTCCTGTCCCGGTTCGACGTCGACAAGCTGTCCAAGCTCTGGGGCGGCAACGCGGGGGAGAAGAAGTGGACCGGGGTCATGGGCATCGACCTGGAGATCAAGTCCACGATGGCGGGCGATCAGCCGGTGCTCAACTCCGCGCGCGCGGAGTTCGCCAACCTCTACCGCTCGCTCGGTGATGCCTTCGACGGCACGAAGTCGCTGACCGACTTCGACGTGCTCTACATCGTGCTGGAGGGCGTGAAGACCCCGGACCGGGCCCGCGCCCAGTTCGGCGCCCTGGGGACGATGTTCGAGCAGCTCGCCGACAAGCAGCACGGCCGCACCTCGCTGATGGTCGTGGACGAGTTCTCCGCGGTGTCGGACGGCAAGACCCGCGCGGTGAAGTGGGTCGAGCGGCTCCGGAAGGCCGGGATCGGCACCTGGTGGATCGCGCAGTCCTGGCAGGGACTCGGGCACGACGACGACAACCGCGCCGCCCTGGTCGCCGCGGCGTCGGGCGGCAGCCTGATCGGGCGCACAACCAGCCCGGAGACCATCGCTCAGATCTACGGCACCCGGCCCAAGTTCGAGTTCAGTCGCAAGCTCATCGCGGGGAACAAGGACGGCGACGAGGGCAACGTCCAGTCCGGCGACCAGTTCCTGCTGCCCCCGAACCGGCTGCGCGCCATGCAGAAGGGCGACGTGGTCATGGTGGCCGGCGGCCGCGCCCGCTTCGGCCGTGTCTCCCCGCTCAACGACGACGAGCTCAAGCGGATCCGCCCGCTGCCCGGGCTCGGCGACTTCCACGACCCCACCGCCACCGGCGCCGCCGCCGGTGAGCCCGAGGCCTCGGGCGCGACGGTGATCGACCTGTCCGGCCGCCGCCGCCAGGCCTGAATCCGCAACCCGTAGAGAGAGGTTCATCCATCATGTCCAACCCGAATCCGGTCGATCCGGAGGACTTCGGCGAGGAGCTGGGCGGGCGCAACGCCGCCGAGCAGGCCCACCAGGACGACGTGCTCGACGCCCTGAGCGCCGACATGGCCGGCACCCCGGCCGCCGCGCTGGCCGCCCAGCTCGTGCCCGTGGTCCAGGACGGCGGCGCGCTCGGCCAGACGGTCGGCCCGCACCTGGCCCGCGTGTCCAAGGCCCGCGACACCGCGGGCATCTGGGGCCCGGCCGTCGCCGCGACCGGCGCCGCCGGGGTGGCGGTGGCGGTGCTGCCGCTGCCCGGCCCGCTCGCCCTCTACGTCCTGGCCCTGGCCGCCTTCGCCTGGTGGCACTGCGCCGGACGGCCCGGCCCGAGCGAGGCGGTGCGGATGCTCGCCTACTCCACCGCCGACGCCGCCGCCTGGATCCGCCGCCACATCGAGCACCTGGCCCACCGGCGCTCCCAGCGCCGCACCAACCCCGAGAAGAAGGAGAAGTAACCCATGTCCACCACCGAAGCCGTCCACGAGCTCGCGGCGGTGCCGCAGCTGCCCAAGGCCGCGGCCTTCTGGTCGCTGCCCGCCGACCGGTTCCACAAGGCGCTGCTGACCACCATCGGCACCGGCGCGGCCAGCAGCCCGCACATCGGGCAGCTGTCCCGCCTGGCCCTGTACCTGGTGCTGGAGGCCCCGGCCGGGCCGCCGTCGAGCTCCACCGAGTTCATGGCCCGCCTGGACGTGAACGTCCTGGCCCGCGCCTGGTCCGGCGAGGCCGGTGCCGAGCGCTGGACCGGGGTGCAGGGCGCCGATCTGTTGATCGCGGCTGCCGCGCCCGTGCTCGGCAGCCTGGTCGCCCAGTGCCACAACGCGTTCCGGAGCTGGGCCACCGATCCCCGCACCCTGCGCTGGGCCGCCACCGCCGCCGGGATCGACCTGGTCCCCGGATCGGCGGGGTACTGGGACATCCCCTCGCTGCCGCTGCCCACCACCGAGAAGGAGAACTGACATGTCCGATCGAGCGACCGAGGACGAGATCATGGACGAGGCCAAGCGATTCGGCCACGCCCTGGCCGCCGCCGCGCAACGGCACGCCGTGGCCACCACCTGGCTGGAGAAGCGGCTGGCCCGCAAGCAGGTCTCGCGGCTCATGCGCGCCCAGCACCGCGACGAGCAGCGCACCCGCGCCGCCCGGCGCAAGTTCGCCACCGAGTCGGTGGACCGCTACCGGCAGCACTCCCTCGGCGTCGCCGAGCGCGCGGCCGATCCGCGCACCGGCGCCGAGCAGCGGACCCGGGACCTGGCCGCGCTGGGGCACCACCGCCGCGAGCTGCAGCAGTGGCTCCTCACCGAGCCGCACCTGACCGAGACCCAGCGCGGGATCGCCCTCGACGGCGTCGAGGCGGTCACCGAGTTCCCGCAGTTCAAGCTCGGGAACAGCTACGCCCCCGGGCGGCGGATCACCGGCATGGACGCGCTGCGCTACCGCGCCCACGTCGCCCGCGTGCGCGCCGAGCACGGCATCGGCCGTTTCCAGCGCGGCACCGCCGCCACCGACCGCGCCAGGGTGACCGCCGCGGCGACCGGCGGCGCTGCCCGGGGGCCCGCGACCGAGCAGTCCCGCACCGCGGCCGCCGCGGCTCTCGGGGGCCCGGTCTCGGCGTCCGGAGCCAACAGCTCGCCGCCGCAGACCCCCGCTACTCCGACGGCGACGGATCGGCCGATTCCGGCGGCGCCGGGCCCGCAGCAGCTGGGGCTGCTGCAGCAGGAGTGGGTGCACAAGCTGCGCGCGGCTCAGCTGGCCTGGAACGCTCAGGCCCCGAGCGCGCGGGACGGCTACACGCTGCGCATCCTCGATGACCGGCGCCAGGACGCGGCCCGCCAGGCGGCCGATGCCGGGGTGAGTTCGGAACGGATCGCCCACGAGCTGGAGTACGCGGCCGAGAACTCCCGCTACACCTCCACGCTGACGTCGAGCAGCGAGCACGGCTCCTACACCACCCGGGGTTTGCACGCGACCGAGCAGGAGGCGGCCGCGTGGGTCAACCGGGTAGCCGTCGAAAGCCGCTGGAAGGACGGGGTGACGCTGCGGGCCAGCGTGAGCGAGCGCGGCGGTGACCGGCCGCTGCGCCACACCCGCGGCAGCGTGAACCAGGTCCGGGCCCGCACCACCAGCTGGACCACCCGCACGCCCGAGCGCGGCCAGCAGCGCACCACCACCACCACCAGCACCGGGGCCGGGGACGTGGACGGGGCCGAGCTGCAGGAGCTGCGGACCCGGCACCGGCTCTCGATCGAGCACAACGCGGATCTGGCCGAGCAGAACGCCCGGCTGACCCGCCAGCTCACCGCGGTCACCGCCGACCGCGACCAGCTCGCCGCTGCGGTGGCCGATCGCGGCACCGAGCGGCGGCCGGCCACGGAGCGGCCGAGCACGGAGCGGCCGAGGACCGGGCGGGTCCGTCGCAGCGGGCCGCGTCCGGCCCGGCACGCGCAGACCGAGCGGGAGTTCGTGGCCATGACCCGGCGCAATGCCGCCGAGGCCGAGCCGCAGACCGCGCAGGCCGAGCGGGCGCGGAGCTGGGCGCTGTCGGCGACGGATGAGGAGCTGATGGCGTGGGGCCGCGGCAACGGGATGCTGAACACCCCGGGTCCGCGCACCGTCGGCATGAACCGCGACGCCCGGAAGACCCGCGTGGCCGGCGGTGACACCGGACAGGCCGCGGGCGAGCAGGAGTCCGCCGCGGTGCGGGACCGGGTCGCCACCGACCCGGTCTACCGGCCCGGCCCCGCGCAGCCGGACCCCGAGCTCGCCGAGCTGCGTGCCGACCGCGACCGGCTGCGCGGCGAGCGCGACGAGGCGGTGGCCAAGCTGGCCCGCCACACCGCTCCGGAGCAGCGGTTCGGCAGCCCCGAGCGCCAGGCCCAGGCCGCGCGCGACGCCGCCACCGGCCAGGCCGGGGCGCCGGAGTCCGGTACGGACCGGGATCTGCCGGACTCGGCGCTGGCCGAATACCAGCCGAGCAGCATCGCCGAGATGGCGCGCGGGCACCAGCGGAACGGAATGGCCCGATGACCGCGCTCCACGAACTCCGCGACGAGGTCGAGCAGGCCCAGTTCGGCTACTACGCCGCCCGGATCAGCGACGAGATCGAGGCCCGGTGGCGCGCGGACTACGCCACCGCGGTGCACCTGCGGTTCCGCGCCGGAGACGCCTGGAGCACCGGCGAGGCGCGACGGCTGCGGACCGAGGCCGACCTGGTCGCGCAGCGGTGGACCGACGAGCCGGACATACGGGCCCGCTGGGAGCAGCTGGACGCGATGCGCGCCGAGCTGCCCGAGCTGTTCGTCCACGCCCCGACCCACCCGGATCTGCCGATCGAGGCACGGCCGGCGTCGATGGACGAGCTGTCGTGGCGCAGCCAGATGCAGGCCCTGCAGCTGGAAGGGCTCGGCGCCTGGCCGGACCCGGCCAGCGACCGGGTCAACCCGCACAACGGGCGGACCACCTTCGAGCCGCTGTCGTGGGATCGGTCGGATCCGACGAACCCGAACCACCACACCGGCGCGGCCAGCCACGGCGAACGGGTGATGCGCGCGGACTTCGCCCGCTTCCACCAGATGCGGGAGCAGGTCCGCACCGAGGCGGGCGATGACGAGCAGCTCCAGGACGCCGAGGACATGAGCACCCGGATCGGGCTGCGCTGGTCCCTGCGCGGCGACGAGCTCGGCGAGGAGTTCCGGGCGATGTCGGGGCAGGTCATCGAGCGCCGCGGCGAGCCCGATTGGGCCGCGGTCGCCGCGGCCGAGCTCCGGGCCGATCCGAGCGTGCCGGAGATCAAGGTCCGCAGCGCCGAGCAGGTCACCGAACTGCTCGACCACGACCGCGCCCGCGACCGCGAGCGTTCGGCTGGCGCTTCCTCCGCGCTGGCCGACTACCAGCCGACGAGCGTGGCCGAGGCCGCGCAGCACGGTACCGGGCGGGCCCGCGCCCGCTGACGAGGAAGACGTCCGTGCCGAGCGCTCCACCGCTCGGCACGGACCGG
>NZ_JBHVAK010000117.1:0-7824 GCF_042667085.1 Nocardia sp. NPDC057353 | reverse complement strand
CGGTTTCACCGGTGCGGCGCTGGTTCGGGATGAAGCTCCTAGCGCGGGTCGACCTTCTCCGCGTACTCGGCGAAGAGTCGCAGCGAATCCTCCGGCGTCGCGGCCTGCACGCTCAGCCGGTCCATGACCGAGAGGTACAGCGCCAGATCCTGCCTGCGGTCCAGGTACAGCGCGCTGGTCAGGTGCTCGAGGTAGACGACGTCGGTCAGCTCCTGCTCGGCGAAGCGCAGGATGCTGAAGGAGCTGCCCGCCGCGGCGTGCTCGCCCGCGGTGTAGGGCAGCACCTGCAGCGTGACGTTGGGCAGCTCGGCGAGCCGGATCAGGTGCTCCATCTGCGCGCGGTGCACGGCGGGGCCGCCGACCGGGCGGTGCAGCGCCGCCTCGTCCACCACGGCCCAGACCACCGGCGGGTCGGTGCGGGTCAGGATCTCCTGCCTGCGCATCCGCATGTCGACCCTGCGGTCGGTGTTGGCGTCCTCGTAGCCGAGCGAGACGACGGCGCGGGAGTAGTCCGAGGTCTGCAGCAACCCGGGGATGAGGTGCGCCTCGTAGGTGCGGATCTTGCTCGCCGCTTGCTCCAGCCCGAGGTACGTGCCGAACCAGGAGGGCAGCAGATCGCTGTAGTGGTGCCACCAGCCGGGCTCGTTGGCCTGGCGGGCGAGCTCGAGGAATTCGTCGCGCCGGGCCCGATCGGTGACGCCGTAGAGCGTCAGCAGATCGCGGATGTCGCGCTCCTTGAAGCCGGTGCGCCCCAGCTCCAGCCTGCTGATCTTGGCGTGCGAACCGCGGATGTGCTCCCCCGCCTGCTCACGCGTGATGTTCTTGTGCTCCCGGAGCTTCCGGAGCTGGCCACCGAGCGCGATCCGCAGGACGGTGGGCCCGCGATCGGACGCGGAGATGCCGCGGCCGGTGGATCCGGGGGCCGCGGCGCCGTCGAGGCTGCCGGAGCCGGGTGTGCCGTCGGTTTCATCGAAGCCGTCGGGTTCAGCGATCATGGAGGTTCTTCTCCGATACTCGGGGATAGCCCACAGTGTGCCACCACCGCTCCGAGTTTCCGCTGTTTTCTCGTTTGCACGAACAGCCTTACTCGCCGAACACCCTTCGAGCCGTGGGGCACACCGCACCGATCGCCAATGCTACCGCTCAGGCGGTCAGATAGTCGAACTCTCCCGCTTTCGCGCCCCGCACGAACGCGTCGATCTCCGGGCGGGTGTAGTAGATCACCGCACCGTCCGGCTCGCGCGAATTGCGCACCGCCACCATGCCGTTGCTGGTCTCCGCGACTTCCACGCAGTTCCCGCTCGGATTGCTGAAGGTGCTCTTCTTCCACGCGTCGTCGGCCGGCCGCTCCGTTGCACGCACCGATGTTGCAGACATTCTCCGTCTCCTGTTTTCGCACGACAGATCGTCAGAATTTGCAGATGCACACGCAAACGTTCTTGCATCTGCACCCACGATCCGGACTGTAGCACGGTGGCCCCCGCCGGGGGCGGTCTCGGGGAACGTCGTTGACCTGGCGTTTACCCGCATGTCGCCACTGCCAGGCGGAATCTCGGATCAAGTGCCCTTGTCCCGGCCGAATCCCGCGCGCCCACAGCTCCCGGGTTCCCCGCCCGCCGGGATGTATCCCAAACCCGCCGCGCCGCAAACGATCCGCGATCGTGGCGGATCCGGTCACTCTCGCACGGCGGCGGCCGCCGCGGCGCCGGTACGCTCGAGGTCGCTCGGCCCGTCGCGCGCCGCTCGGCCCGCGGGGCGTGGCGGAGCCGGAAGGGCAAGACGCACAACGGCGATCGCCGCCTCGGAATGCCCGGCACGAGTCCTGGTCGTTCGTACAGATGTACTTGCATTTGTAAGCGATGGATGCAAAACTCATCCTCGAAAGTCGGGGAGGCACGCGGTATCTCCATCTCGGCCCGGCGGGCCGTTTCCGCTGGTGTCGACGCCTCCCGAAGCCAGAAGCGAGGGGCGGTCCAGATGAGCCAGCCATTCCGAACCTCCCACCGGATCGCGATCGCCGGGGCGACCGCGATCGGCGCGCAGCTGCCGCGCCCGGTGCCGGATTCGACTGTGCCGGATTGCAATTCCGAGCCGCACGGGCTCACCTATCGACAGGCGCGGGAGATGCTGCGGGCGCACGACGCGCACGGCCCGCGCTGTCGCCAGTGGCTCGCCGCGGCGGCCTATCTCTCGGCGGGCCTGGACGACGAATAGCCGTTTCTCGAATTCGGCACGCCTGCTGGTTTTTCGATTTTCCGTGTTCACCCGGGTAGAACAATTCCAGCCGGTCGGTTTAAATTATTGAGAATGTGCTCGCCGATTTCCGAGGGCCCCGATGAAAACCTTCCGCTCGGTATGTTGAATCGGCGCCCAGGACCGTTTGCCGGGTGCGCGCGGGGCCGCCGACCCGGGCCGCCCGCCGCCACCGACTAGGGTGAGGCCGTGCAGACCGACAGACCAGCCGACGAGACGGGGGCCCGGATCTGGGGTGGGACCACCCTGACCGAGCGCAGGGAGGCGCGCCGCGCCGGTCTGCTGGACGCGGCGCTCGACCTGATCGGCGAGTCCGGGGCGGGCGGGGTCACCATGCGGGCCGTCTGCCGCAGGGCCGGGCTCACCGACCGCTACTTCTACGAGAGCTTCGCGGGCCGCGACGAACTGCTCGACGTGCTGTACCGGCAGGTCGCCGAGGAGTTCCTGGAGCCGATGACCGCCTTCGCCGTCGCCGACGACCCGTCCAGGGACCGGGCGCTCTCCGAGCTGCTGGTGGATAAGGTGCTCGACGACCCGCGCAAGTCGCGGCTCTTCCTGGTCGAGCCGTACTCCAGCACCGGGCTCGGGCAGACCACGATCGCGGTCATGCCCGCCTTCACCCGGCTGCTGCAGGACCACCTCTTCGCGCACATAGCGGACCCGGTCCGGCGCAGGCTGGCCGCGGTCGCCATGGCCAGCGGCAATGCCGGGGTCTTCTCGGCCTGGTTGAACGGGTCGCTGCGCGCCACCAGGGACCAGATGACCGACCACCTGGTGGCCACCATCACCGCCTACCGCACGCTCTACCGGCACTGAACCCGCCGCGCCCGCCCGAAGACGCCTTTCCCCCGGCCCCGCACTGCCCTCCGGGCTACAGTGGCCGCACGGCGACGGCGAGGAGCGAGTTGGTGGCCATCGGGAAATTGGTGTCGTTCGACGCCACACGTGGATTCGGGTTCATCCGCCCCGAGGACGGCGGCCCCGACGTCTTCGTCCACGTCAACGACATCGGCCTGGACGAGGACGAGCTGCGCCAGGGCCGGGTCTTCGAGTTCGACATGACCGAGGGCGACCGCGGGCCCAAGGCGGTCAACCTCACCGCCACCGGCCCCGCGCCCGCCCCCGCACCGCGGCAGCAACGCCGCGATCGCGCCGCCGGGCCGCTCGGGGCCGACGAGCACAAACGTCTCGTGACGGAACTCCTGCTGGAGGCGAGCCCCGCACTCACCGCGGGCGAGATCCTCACCATCCGCGACCGGCTCACCGAGTTCGCCGAGCAACACGGATGGTTGGAGGGGTAAGACCCGGCCGCACCTCCCCCGGCCTGTCGGTCATCCGACCTACGATCGAGCCCGCACCGATGACTTTCCCGGCACCGGGCCGTCTTGTCGTAGGACTGAGGAGGTTGCGTGGATCTTCCTGTGATGCCACCGGTACGGCCGATGCTGGCGAAGACGGCCCCGGCCGTCCCGCGCGAGCCGGGGCTCGCCTTCGAGCCCAAGTGGGACGGGTTCCGCTGCGTGGTGTTCCGCGACGGGGACGAGGTGGTGCTCGGCTCGCGCAACGACCGGCCGCTCACCCGGTACTTCCCCGAGGTCGCCGAGCTGCTGGCCGAGGCGCTCCCGCCGCGCTGCGTGCTGGACGGCGAGATCGTGGTGGTCACCGACGACGGCCTCGACTTCGACACCCTGCAGAATCGGCTGCACCCCGCCGCCTCCCGGGTCGCGAAGCTGGCGAAGGAGACCCCGGCCAGCTTCGTCGCCTTCGACCTGCTCGCGCTCGGCGACGACGACCTCACCGAGCTGCCCTTCGCCGAGCGCAGGCGCAGGTTGGAGGGCATCCTCGACACCACCCTGGCCCGCGTGCACCTGACCCCGATCACCCGCGACCCCGATGTCGCCGAGGACTGGTTCACCCGGTTCGAGGGCGCGGGCTTCGACGGCGTCATGGTCAAGCGCGACGACGAGCCCTACCAGCAGGACAAGCGGGTCATGCGCAAGGTCAAGCACGAGCGCACCGCGGACTGCGCGGTGGCCGGGTTCCGCTGGCACAAGGACGGCCAGGGCGTCGGCTCGCTGCTGCTCGGACTCTTCGACGACGAGGGCAGGCTGCACCACGTCGGCGTGGCCAGCAGCTTCACCGCGGCCCGGCGCCGCGAACTCGTCGACGAGCTGGCCCCGCTGCGGGAGAACGCGCTCGCCGCGCACCCGTGGAAGGAGTGGGCGGACGCCGCCGCCCAGGCCGCCGCCGAGGGCAAGATGCCCGGCGGGGTGAGCCGCTGGACCGGCGGCAAGGACCTCTCCTGGGAGGCACTGCGGGTGGAGTTGGTCGCCGAGGTGCGCTACGAGCACGTGCAGTCCGGGCGGCTGCGGCACGGCGGCAGGCTGGTCCGCTTCCGCACCGACCGCACCCCGGAGTCCTGCACCTACGCCCAGCTCGACGAGGTGGCCCCGGCCGAGCTGCACGCCCTCTTCCGCGAGGAGACCCGGTGAGCGCCAAGGGAATCGAGATCGAGGCGGGCGGCCGCACCGTGACCGTCAGCAACCCGGACAAGGTGTACTTCACCAAGCGCGGCGAGACCAAGCTCGACCTGGTGCGCTATTACGAGGCGGTGGCCGAGCCGCTGCTGCGCGCCATCGGCGGCCGCCCGCTCATGCTGGAGCGCTACCCCGACGGCGCCTCCGGCAAGTCCTGGTTCCAGAAGCGGGTTCCGGCGAACGCCCCCGACTGGCTGCACACCGTGCAGGTCGCCACCCCGAACGGCACCACCGGCGACGCGCTCGTCGCGCACGACCTCGCGCACGTGCTGTGGGCGGTGAACCTGGGCTGCCTCGGCTTCCACGTCTGGCCGCACCACGTCCCCGACCTGGCGATCGCCGACGAGCTGCGGATCGACCTCGACCCCTCCCCCGGCATCGGCTTCGCCGAGCTGCGCACCGCCGCACTGCGGGTCCGCGAGCTCTGCGCCGAGCTCGGCATGGACACCTGGATCAAGACCTCCGGCTCGCGCGGGCTGCACCTCTACATCGACCTCGAACCGCGCTGGGACGCCTACCAGGTGCGCGCCGCCGCCGTCGCGCTCGCCCGCGAACTCGAGCGCAGGCACGGGGAGACCATCACCGCCGCCTGGTGGAAGGAGGAGCGCGGCCGCCGCGTCTTCGTCGACTACAACCAGAACGCCCCGCACAAGACGGTTTTCGGCGCCTGGTGCGTGCGCCCCAAGGTCGGTGCCCAGGTCTCGACCCCCATCACCTGGGAGGCGCTGGAGACGGTGGTCCCCGAGGAGCTCACCATCGCCACCGCCCCCGCCCTGCTCGCCGCGCACGGCGACCCGTGGGCCGACCGCACCCCGCAGTCCATCGCCACCCTGCTCGAGTGGTCCGAGCGCGACCTCGCCGACGGCCTGATGGACGCCCCCTGGCCGCCCAACTACCCCAAGATGCCGAACGAGCCGCCGCGGGTGCAGCCGAGCAAGGCCCGCCGCGAGGGCTGACCCGGCGATAGGGTGCAGGCGGACCGGAGCGGAATCCGGCGAACGACGAAGGGACGCAGACGATGCCGGAGACCACCGAGGTGCTCCTCGACGACTTCGAGACCACCGTGCGCTGGACGGTATCCGGAGCCGGGGCGGGCCGCACCCACCTGACGACCTTCGCCGAGGGCGCGCCGAGCAAGCCGCCGGTGGACTACGCCGACGGCAGCCGGGGCGCGGACCGGCGCGCGCTGGTGCTGCTGGTGCGGGACGCGGCGAACGACCTGGAGATCGAGCTGGCCGCGCAGCCGGATCCGGCGTTCGCGTTGAGCGGTGCGGTGTCGGCGGTCGGCGTGTACGTCCGCTCCCCGCACGCCGGGATCCGGGTCTCGGTCGACCTGGTCACCGCGGACGGCGCGCGCTGCGAGGTGCCGCTCGGCCTGGTGCCCGCCACCGGGGAGTGGCAGCGGATCGAGCACGAGCCGGTGCAGCCGCTGGCAGGCGCCGAGGTGCGCGGGCTGCGGGTGCGGCTGGTCGAGGTGGTGCCGCGGGCGGGCGAGGTGATGATCCTGCTCGACGACCTGACCGCCCGCACGACCGGCTGACTACTCGCTGGTCCAGAGCCCCCACACCGTCCCGCGCGACCCGCTCTCGCAGATCAGCGCACGGTTGTCGCCGGTGCGCGCGGACTTCCCCCGGCTCGGGTCGCAGCTGCCGCCGGGCTGCTGCACGGTGGTGTTGATGGTGTAGGGGCCGGTCCACGTCTGCGCGCTCGCGCCCGCGAGGCAGAGCATGGTCTCGCCCTCGGCGGTGGTGCCGATGGCGCCGACCGGCACCTCGGCGCAGGAGGCGCCGTCGCGTGCGACGGTCGCGACCGGCTCGGGGGCGCCGGGGTCCGGTTCGGGCGCGCCGGGGCCCGCGTCGCCCGCGGTCGGAGCGGCGACCGTGCCGGGCAGCGTGGGCGCGGGCGCCTGCGGCAGGCTCACCACCGTGGTCTGGCTGGTGTCGCGCACCGTGTTCTGCGCGCGGTCGAGCACGTCGTCCCAGGCCGAGCCGCCGAGCACGAAGAGCCCGGCCAGCACCGCGGCCTCGGCGCTGCCGAGCAGCAGCGCGAAGACCGCCATGGTCTTGCCGCGCGGGTGCGCGAAGGCGATCAGCCCGAAGACCAGCGCGATCGGGAAGAGCAGCAGCAGCGCGCCGACCAGCGCGATGACGGCGTAGGGGTTGACCAGCGGGCCGCGGTTGTCGTCCTCGTCGTCCTCGACCCGGGGCCACTGGCCGGACGGCCGCTCGTCGCGGTCCTCCTCGTTCCAGCGGTCGCCGTAGCGGTACTCCGCGCGGCGGTCCTCGGCCCAACGATCGGTCCGTGCCATCTGGTCCCTCTCACCTCGTCTCGCGGCGAAAGTTCCCCGATAACGCCCCGATAACGGAGAAGAATAGGGGCTAATGCCCGATAGCCGGTGAGGAAACCGACAAGCGGTCGGGAACGGTCGCTATTTCCGCGGCCGATCGATCTCCGGCATCGTCGTCGTCACCAGCGTGAGCAGCACATCTGTCAGCAGAATGTGGACTTGGTCACGTTCCAGCGAGCCCCGCGTTATCCACTCCCGCCCGGCGACTTTCACCAGCCCGCCGAAGGCGCGGACCACCGCGCGCAGTTCCTCGCCGCGCGGCGATTCGCCGAGCCCGACCATGGAGAGCAGCCGGTCCGCGGCGGCGTCGTCCGCCTGGTCCAGGATCTGCTGGACCTCGGGGTCCTCGCCGACGCCCTCGTGGCTGGTGACCTTGACCCAGGTGCTGCCGTGCTCGGCGATGGTGTCCAGCAGCCAGGTGACGCTGGCGCCGACCCGCTCCCGCGGGGAGCCGGTCGGCACCACCATCTCGTCCCGGTGCGGCAGCGTCACCATCCGGCGCACGACCGCGAGGTAGAGGTCGCGCTTGTTGCCGAAGTAGTGGTTGATCAGCCCGCGCGCGACCCCGGCGCGCTGCGCCAGCTCGGCGGTGGAGACGGCCGCGTACGGCCGCTCCCCGAACATGTCGATCGCGCACGCCAGGATCTGCGCGCGCCGCTCGTCCGGCTCGAGCCGGCGGCGGCGCGG
>NZ_JBHVAK010000116.1:0-7953 GCF_042667085.1 Nocardia sp. NPDC057353 | reverse complement strand
CGGCGCAGCCGACGCGCAGCGCCCTGGATGCCCGGTGACCGTGTGATAGCCCCAGATCAGGCCGATCGGAGAGGCGCCGCACACCACACCCGGCGGAAAGCAGGCGCGAGCCCCCGGCTCGCGGACGACGGCGCCCGCGCCGTCGCACCACCCACCTGCAGCACGCGCCCGAGCCTTCCCCGGACCACCCCACCCAGCTGCGGATCTCTAGACCGCCACCTCCGCGCACGACGCCACCAGCCCACCCCGTTGCCCAACCCACCCCCGCACCCAAACTTTCCGATTTCACCCCAACCCAACCACCTCCCACTCCTTTTCCCTCCCATACGGGGTAGCCGTAGCATCCGCCGAAAATCAGGCGGATATGGCGTAGCCGCCTGGTAGGCATCGGGTTTCGGGTTCGGCATGCGCTGTCGGCTGGTTGGTGCTTGGCTGCCGGTGATGGTGTTGGTCGGCGCTGGTGGAGGCTGGGGTTCGTGGCGACGCGGATGTTCGCGGACGAGGAATTGGAACGTCTGCGGGGATTCCCGGAGATCAGCCGCGAGGAGCTGTTTCGATACTTCACGCTCACGTCGGCGGATCTGGCGTTCGTGGATCCGGGCCGCGGCCGGGGACCGGCCGAACGGCTGGGCTTGGCGATCGCGTTGTGCACGCTGCCGTGGCTGGGATTCGTGCCGGATCGACTGGTCACGGCCCCACCGGTGGCGGTGGCCCGCCTCGCCGAGCAGCTGCGGGTCGACCCGGTGGTGATCGGTGCCTATGGCAGGCGAGCCAAGACCCGCACCGAGCATGTGCGCCTGGCCGCGCGGTACCTGGGATGGCGTGCGGCCGGTGCGCTCGAGTTCAAGGAGCTCGACGAGTTCCTGCTCGCGCGGGCGATGGAGCACGATTCGCCGACTCTGTTGTTCCGGCTGGCGTGTGAGTATCTGATCTCGGCGAAGGTGATCCGGCCGGGCCCTGTCACCGTGGTGGAGCGGGTCGCCCACGCCCGGCACCAGGCCCAGACCGAAACCTATGACCGGCTCGCTCACGAGTTCACTGCGGCGCGGTGTGCGGAGTTGGACGGCTTGCTGGTCACGGACGCGTCGCTGGGGATCTCGCGGTTGCGGTGGCTGTCGACCGGGCCGGTGGAGGCGTCGGCGGCTGCGGTCCGCGCCGAGGTCGACAAGCTGGGGTTTCTGCGGGGTTTGGGTGCTGATCGGCTGGATCTGTCGGTGCTGCCCGCCGAGCGGCGCCGGTTCTTGGCCACGATGGGCCGGCGTCTGAGTCCGCAAGCCCTGGAGCGTCGGGATCCGCAGCGCCGGTATCCGATCCTGCTCACGGTGCTGGCCCAGTCGGGCACCGATGTGCTCGATGAGGTCGTGGCGTTGTTCGATCAGGCGATCTCGGCGAAGTTCGGTGCCGCCGAACGGAAGATGCAGCAGCAGCTGGCCGAGCGCGGCAAGACCGGCGAGGACCGCCAGGCGCTGCTGGACGATCTCTTGGAAATCGTCACCGACCCGACGGTGGCTGATGAGGAGATCGGCGCGCTGATCCGCGGCGAGAAGATCGGGTGGGAACGCCTGCGCGCGGCGATCGCCCAGGCCAAACCCAGGTTGCCGCGTGATCACGGGCATCTGGCAGCGCTGGATTCCTCCTACAACTACCTGCGCCAGTTCACCCCCGCAGTGCTCGAGACGGTGCGCTTCGCCGGCGGCACCGCCGCTACCGAGCTGCTGATCGCGGTGAACATGCTGCGCGAGCTGAACGCGACCGGGCGGCGCAAGGTCTTCGACGACGCCCCGACCGGATTCGTGCCGACGAAATGGCGCGGCTACCTCGACGAGGCCCGAAAGACCGGTAGCGCCACCGCGTACCGGCACTACTGGGAATTGTGCGTACTGCTCGGACTGCGCGACGGGCTGCGCAGTGGGGATGTGTTCGTGCCCGGCTCGCGCCGCTACGCCGACCCGGCCGCCTACCTGCTCACCACCGGGCAGTGGGAACCGCAACGCGGCGAGTTCTGCCGCCTGGTCGGGCGATCCGCCGATCCCGGCGTCGCGCTGGCCGCCGTGGTCGCCGAACTGCACGACGCGGTCGGTGAGCTGGAGGCGGTGCTGGCCGGCGGGGACGGCCCGGTCAGGGTGGACGAAGGCGGGGATCTGGTGATCTCGCCGCTGAGCGCGGAAGATGTTCCCGCCGAGGCGATCGCGCTCAAGGCCGAGCTGACCGACATGCTGCCGTTCGCGCCGATCGTGTCGCTGTTGATCGAGCTGGACAAACGCACCGGCTACCTGGACTGCTTCACCCACGCCGGTGGCCAGGCCACCCGGACGCCGGAGCTCAAACGCAATCTGATCGCCGTGCTGCTCGCGCACTCGACGAACCTGGGGTTGACCCGGATGGCGCAGGCGTGCGGGATCACCTACGACATCCTGGCCTGGACCGATGAGTGGTATGTGCGCGAGGAGACCCTGCGCGCGGCCAACCTCGTGTTGATCGGCTACCACCAGCGGCTACCGCTGACCCCGGTGTTCGGCGCCGGCACCCTGTCGTCGAGCGATGGGCAGCGTTTCCCGACGCGCGGTAAGTCGACTACGGCGCGGCCGTTGAGCCGGAATTTCGCCAGCGAGGGCCTGTCGACCTACACCCATGTCACCGATCAGCATGCCACCTACGGCACCAAGGTGATCGTGGCGACCAAACGTGAAGCCCATTACGTGCTCGATGAGATCCTGGGCAATGCCGCGGATCTGCCGATCACCGAGCACGCCACCGACACCCACGGGGTCACCCTGGTCAACTTCGGGTTGTTCGACCTGCTCGGGATGCAGCTCTCGCCGCGGATCCGGGATCTGGGCCGGATCACCCTGTACCGGCCGGGCCCGCGCGCGCAGGCCGAGGCCCGGTTCCCGCATGCGGGCCCGCTGATGACCCGCAAGGCCAACCTGGAGTTGATCGCCGAGCACTGGGACGATCTGCTGCGGTTGGCCGGATCGCTGAAGTTCGGGCACGCCACCGCGTCGCTGCTGGTCGGCAAGCTCTCGGCGTCGGGGCGGCAGAACACTCTGGCCGCGGCGCTCAAGGAATACGGAGCGCTGCGGCGCACCATCTACGCCGCGAGGTACCTCTCCGATCCGGACTATCGGCGCAAGATCTCGCGGCAGCTCAACAAGGGCGAGTCGCTGCACGCGCTGCGCCGCGACCTGCTCTATGCCCACGAGGGGATGATCCGGGCGCGCCATCTCGAGGACCAGACCGAGCAAGCCTGGTGCCTGACCTTGGCGACCAACGCTGTGATCGCCTGGACCACAGAGTATTACGGGCTCGCTGTCGATCAGATGCGCCGCGCCGGGCAGCGTATCGATGACGAGGTCCTGGCCCATATTTCCCCAGCGCACAGTGCCAACATCAACTTCTTCGGTGCGATCGAGGTCGACATCGACGCCGAGCTGGCCCAGCTGGGCCCGACCGGGTACCGGCCGCTGCGGGTGCGTGACACCTTGTTCTGACTGCGCGGCCGATCTGTGGTTACGGCCTGCCGGTGCCGGTCGGGCTGGTTGATGCGGTGGCTGTTGAGTGAGCGGTGAGGAAGTTGTCGACGAGCCGGGCGCAGTCGTCGTGGTCGATGGTGCGTAGTCCGGTGAGGCGGGCGAACACGATCGGGCCGAGGAGTTCGATGATGGCGAAGGTGGTGTCGAGTTCGCCGAGTGTGGCGCGGGCGTCGGGGCTGGTGAGGATCTGGTCGAACGGTCGGCGGTATTGCTCGATGACGCGGGCGCGTAGTGAGGTGAGCGCGGCCGGGTCGGTGTGGTTGTCGTCGATGGATCCCATGGCCAGCCAGGCCAGGGTGGTCATCTGTACCGGGGCCTGTTCGATGAGGTCGGCTTGGGTGGTGAGCAGCGTGAGGAGCTGCTCGCGTACCGGGGTGGTGCCGGTGGGGGCGTCGACGTGGGGGAGCAGCCGTTCGAAGGTCGCCGCGAGCAGATGGGTGGTGCTGCCGAAGTGCCGGTAGAGGGTGGCGCGCGCGACTTTCGATACGCGGGTGACCGCTTCGACGGTGACCGCCTCGACACCGCCGGTGGACAGCAGATGGGTGGCCGCGTCGAGCAACCGGTTGCGTGAGCGTGCCAGCCGCGGATCGGCCTGCTCGTCGTCCGCGGGGTGCGGGTCGGTCATGGACGCGTGTTCCTCCGGATTCGTGCCGTGCGGCTGTGGGTGTGAGTGGACTCTATCCCACACCCCGACCCCTATGATACGAATGGTCTCGCACAGAGACTATCGGTCTCTAAAGTCGGGAGGTGCCGGTGGACACGCCTGGGACGGACACTGTCGAGATCGCCCGGTGGACCCGGGCCGAGTGGTGGATGCTGACGGTGTCGTGCCTGGCGGTGGCGCTGGTGGTCGCGGCGATGGCGGCGTTGTATTCGGCGTTGCCGCAGATCGCGGTCGCGACCGGGGCCACCCAAGCTCAGCTGACCTGGATCGTCGACGGCTACACACTGGTGCTGGCGTGTCTGGTGCTGCCCGCCGGCGCCGTCGGTGACCGTTACGGGCGACGTGTGGTGCTGGTGGCGGGATTGGTGGTGTTCGCCGCCGCCTCGGCGCTGCCGCTGCTGCTGGACGAGCCGGTGTGGCTGATCGCGACGCGCGCCCTGGCCGGGGCGGGCGCGGCGCTGGTGATGCCCTCGACGCTGTCGATCCTGACCGCGGGGTTCGCCCCTGTTCATCGCGGCCGGGCGGTCGGGATATGGGCCGGGGTCGCCGGATCCGGGGCGGTGCTGGGGATCCTCGGTGCCGGGGTGCTGCTCGAACGATGGTCGTGGCCCTCGGTGTTCGTCGGGTTGACCGTGGCCGGGACGGTGCTGGCGGTGCTGGCGTGCACCATCGCCGAATCCCGCCACCGTGAGCATCCGCCGGTGGACTGGGTCGGCGCGGGCACGGTGGCGGTCGCGGTCGCCGCGATCGTGTTCGCCGCGATCGAGGTCCCCGCACGCGGCTGGGCCGACCCGCTCGTCGCCGCCGCGGCCGGGATCGGTGTGGCCGCGGCGGTGGCGTTCGTGGTCGTCGAACTGCGCAGCGCGGCGCCGCTGCTGGACGTGCGGTTGTTCACCCGCCGCGGTTTCGGTGCCGGGTCGCTGTCGGTGACCATCCAGTTCCTGGTCACCTTCGGAGTGTTCCTGCTGCTGGTGCAGTACCTGCAGCTGATCTTCGGTTACGGGCCGCTGGCCTCGGCGCTGGCACTGGCACCGATGGTGGTGCCGCTGGTCGCGATCTCGGTGATCGCGCCGTGGCTGTCGAGCCGGGTCGGATTACGGGTGATGACCGTGACCGGCCTGCTCACCATCGCCGCCGGGCTGGTGCTGGTGAGCCGGTTGACCCTCGCCGCAAACTATCCCGACCTGCTGTGGCCGCTGCTGATCATGAGCGCGGGCCTGGGATTGTGCACCGCCCCGGCGACCTATGCCATCGTCGCCGACACCCCAGAGGCCAAACACGGGGTCGCCGCCGCGGTCAACGACGCCGCCCGCGAGATCGGCGCCGCGATCGGGATCGCCGTGGCCGGCAGCGTCCTCGCCGCCGGCTACACCCACCGCATCCAGCCCGCCTTGGCCCGGCTACCCGAGCCCGCCCGCGGCCCGGTCGCCGATTCCCTGGCCGCCGCCCTGCAAGTCGCCGACCAGGCCGGGCCGGTAGCCGCGCCGCTGGCCGAGTTCGCCCAAGCCGCGTTCGTGCACGGCAGCGGCCAGGCCGCGCTCGCACTGGCCGCCCTCACCACCGCCACAGCGATCGTGCTGGCCGTCCTGGCCCCCGGCCGCACGCCACGCCCGCACATGAGAACCTCTCCCCCCTCCTCACACGCCTCTCCTCGTGAAAGACGCCCGTCATGACGGCCTACCACACGATCATCGTCGACACCGACGGATCCGACCGCTCCTACCGTGTGGTCGAGCACGCCGCAGAACTCGCCCACGCCACCCACGCCCGGCTACTGATCGTCTGCGCTCGCCACCGCATCGACGAACACACACCCAAGGCCCACCTCGACCGGCCCGGACCCGAGACCTCCCCGCTGCACGGCAGCACCCCCGCCGACACCGTCCTGCGCATCGCCCACCAGCACGCCCTCGCCCACGGCGCCACCGACGTCGACACCCACATCCTGGACGAACCCGCCCTACCCGCGCTGCTGCACCTGGCCGCGGCCACCGCCGCCGACCTCATCGTCACCGCCAACCCCCACCGGTCACCACTGCTGGCCCAGCTGCTGTCCACCCCACCGATCGAGCTCGCCCGCAAAACCCACTGCGACATCCTCATCACCGCCTAAACACACTCACAGAAAGCACCCATGACCGAGAACACACCCAGCACCCACACACCCGAGCCCCGCCAGGTCCCGGACTGGATCCCCGCCTTCCCCGTGCTCGCACCCGACTCCGCCGACCTGCCGCCCCACCACGACCACTGCCTGGGCTGCGGACCGGCCAACCCCCACGGCCACCGGCTACGCGCCCGACGCGACGCACACGGCGTCTACGCCCACCACCGCTTCGACTCCCGCCACGTCGGCGCCCCAGCGATCGCCCACGGCGGCGCGGTCGCCACCGTCCTCGACGAGCTATTCGGACTCCTGCTCTACACCGTCGGGGAACCCGCCGTCACCCGCCACCTCGCCATCGACTACCTCGCCCCGATCCTGCTCGACACCCCCTACACCCTCCGCGCCCACATCCACTCCCGCGACGGCCGCAAACTCCACCTGAAAGCCACCATCGAAAACGACCACGCCCACGTGGTCACCACCGCCACCGCCCTGTTCCTCATCGTCGACGTCAACCACTTCCTCACCCCACAACACACCCCCACACACCGATAACACCCCCCTGACCTGTTCCGTAACCCGATCGTCCACCGGAACACCACGCAGAACGAACATCGGCCCAGCACACCGGTGTTCCGTAGAGGTGTTCCGCAAACTGTGCCGGTCAACCCCCGCCATCTGGAACACTTTCGGCATGGGTGAGCCGTTCCGCATCGGATACTGCCGCTGCTCCACCGACGAACAAGACGTCGAGATCCAAACCGAACAACTACTGGCGCTCGGAGTGCCGCGCGAGCGGATCTTCATCGACAAAGGGTTCTCCGGGACCACCCGCAAGAACCGGGCCGGCCTGGACAACGCACTCGCCGCCGCCACCTCCGCCGCAGCGGCCATCGACGAGCGACAGGTAGTGCTGACCACGACGAAGTTCGACCGATTCGCACGCAACATGGCCGAAGCAGGCCAGACCCTGACCGAACTGCGCGAGCGCGATGTGCTGTTCGGACTCGGGAGCTCGATCTACGACTGGGCAGACCCGTTCGGCAAGCTCTTCCTGCAAACCCTCGCCATGGTCGCCGAATTCGAAGCCAACCTCAACCACCTACGCACCCGCGAGGGCATGGCCAAAGCCCGCGCAAAAGGCAGACTCAAAGGCAAACAGCCGAAACTACCTCTCACGGCACGGAAAACAATCCACCGCCGCTACCACGACCCCGCCGACGACGCGAGCCTCGCTGACCTCGCCGAGGAATACAGCGTCGGCCGCTCCACCATCCACCGCATCGTCAGCAATGCTCCACCACGAGCCTGAGAATTCACCAGCCTGTCGTAAAGACCCCGCTACTTCGCACTTCCTGACAACCCTTGGGTTGCGGGCCCTTACGTCCCACACGAGTACTGACCCGAATCGGATCGTCGGCGAGCTGGGCGGATACGCCGCGCCCACCAGGAGCCGGTGGCGAGACAGACGATCGTTTCAACCCAACAGGCCGAGCGGATCATCGACCAGACACAACGCCATATCCGCCCGATTTTCGGCAAATGCTACGGCTACCCCCATACCTGACTTACATCTTTTTGATTTCTGATTGCTCCCCCCACCCCCGTCCGACATCACATGCGCACGAAGTGGGTATGTGATGTCGGAC
>NZ_JBHVAK010000115.1:0-8454 GCF_042667085.1 Nocardia sp. NPDC057353 | reverse complement strand
CGCCCGGTCCCATTCCGAACCCGGAAGCTAAGCCTGCCAGCGCCGATGGTACTGCACTCGACAGGGTGTGGGAGAGTAGGACACCGCCGGAACAAATTGTCAGATCAGGGGATCCACCGAGGTGGGTCCCCTGATCTCGTTTCGGGGCCCGATCGCACCTGCCGGTAGGCGGGTGCTTCGTGCTGCCCGCAGCATGGTTGAATTCAAGAGCGAACATACTTCTCCCGGGAGGCCCGGGATTTCGGAAAGGGAACATCGTGCCGGAACGGAACGACGACCGGAAACCCTTCCGGCGTGACGCCTCGCAAGGCGACTCCGACCGGCGCGGATCGGGTGATTCCCGCCGAAACGACAACCGCGAGAGCGGTTTCAAGCGCGACCACGGATCGTCCGGAGGAGGAAGCGGCTTCCGTCGGGGCGAGTCGAATCGGGGCGGCAACCCGCGCGGCGGAGACCGCGACGGTGGGTTCCGGCGCGACGATCGTGGCAGCGGGTTCGGTCGCGACGACGATCGCCCGGGTTACCGGCGCGACGATCGCGATGGGGGTTCGCGTCGTGAGGGCGGATTCCGGCGCGATGACCGCGGGGATCGGCGGGACGATCGCGGTGGCTTCCAGCGCGGAAACGATGGTCGCCGTGGCGGCGGCAACGCGGGCGGTTTCCGCCGAGACGACCGGGACAGTGGGTTCCGGCGCGACGAAGGTAATCGGCGGGACGATCGCGAGGGCGGATTCCGCCGCGATGATCGTGGTGGTGACGACCGGCGGGACAACCGCGGCGGCTACCAGCGGGGTAACGATCGTGACGGCGGGTTCCGCCGTGGTGGCGACAGCGATAACCGCGGTGGTGGTTTCCGCCGCGACGGTGGTGAGCGGAGCGGCGGATTCCGACGCGACAGTGACAACCGCGAAGGGAACTTTCGGCGCGACAGCGACGAGGGGGGCTTCCGCCGCGGCGGTAGCGGCGATCGTGACGGCGGGTTCCGTCGCGGGAGCGACAGCGACAGCCGCGAGGGCGGTTTCCCGCGCGGCGGTGGCAGCGGCAATCGCGAGAGCGGTTTTCCGCGCGGCGGTGGCAGCGGCGATCGCGAGGGCGGTTTCCGGCGGGGAGGCGACAGCGGTCATCGCGCAGGCGGATTCCAGCGGGGAGGCGACGGCGGCAATCGTGAGGGCGGTTTCCGGCGTGGCGGTGATGGGGGTAACCGCGAGGGCGGCTTCCGGCAGGGCGGCGAGAGCGGCTTTCGGCGTGGTGGCGACAGCGGATCACGGCGGGACGACCGCGGGGGCGGGTTCCGCGATGGCGGTGACCGGCGCGACGACCGCGGAGGCGGGTTTCAGCGCGACGATCGGGAAGGCAGTTCCCGCCGGGACGATCGCGGGAGCGGCTTCCGTGGCAATGAGCGCGACGGCGGGTTCCGGCGCGGCGGCGACCGCGAGGGCGGATACCGCAACGATGACCGTAAGGGCGGCTTCCGGCGCGACGATCGCGACGGCGGATTCCGGGGCGATGACCGTGGCCCCCGTGGCGGTGGCCGTGAAGGTGGTTCTCGGCGGGACGATCGCGACAGCGGGTCCCGTGGGGGCTACGGCGCAGGCAGCTCGAATCAGGGCGGGTACCAGCGGGGCGGTGACCGTGACGGTGGGTTCCGGCGCGGGGGTGAGCGGCCGGAAGGCAAGGGCGGTTTTCGGCGGGACGGCGACCGGGACAGCAGGCGGTCCGACGAGCGCGGCGGGAATCGGCAGGGCGGGTTCCTGCGCGGGAACGAGCGCGGCGGCGATTTCCGGCGCGACGATGATCGGGCGGGAGTCAACCGCGGGCGGGAATTCCGGCGGAACGACCGCGGTGGCCGGGCCGAGGATCGCGGGAGCGAAGCTCGGGCCGATGAGCAGTCGAACGACTTCGATGCGCAGGTGGACGAGCGTGACAACCGCGCGGACAGCGTCGATGACCAGGTAGCCGACCGCGATGACCGCGCGGCGGCGCTCGACGATCGCGCCGACAGCACCGATGACGGCGCTGTCGACCGTGATGACCGCGCCACCCGTGCCGACGAGGCCGCTGTCGGTACCGGTGATCGCGCAACCCGTGCCGACGAGGGCGTTGTCGGTACCGGTGATCGCGTGACCCGTGCCGACGAGAGTGGTGTCGGAATCGATGACCGCGTAACCGGTGGTGATGAGGGCGCTGCGGCTGGTGGTGGCTCCGCGACCGGCGCCGGTGACGATGCCGCTGGGAGCGATGCTGGTGTAACCCGGATCGACAAGGGTGATGATCGCGCTGACGGCAGCGACCGGCGTGAGCGGGGCGGCGACGCTCGTGCGAGCGATGTCGAGGACGGCCGGGGTGTCGACGCCCCCGGGAGTGGCAGCGGTGACCACGCGGACCGCGCCGACGAGCGCGATGGTGGAGCCGGTGTCCGCCGAGATGACGCCGGCGATGGCAAGAACGGTGGTGATAGCGCGGCGGACTCGGGGGCCAGCGAGCGAGTCGGCGGCGGCGAGGACGAATCGCGTTCGGGTGCGGGTGGCTCCGACGGCCCTGTGGGCAGCACCGGGGAATCGGAGAGCGCCACTTCGCCGAATGCGTCCGCGAGCAGCGGGGAGGACGACCGCCGCGGTTTCGGCCGGGCCGGGAGCGACGACCGCAGGCGCGGCGGGGAGGGCGCCCGCGTCGGGCGGAGCCTGGACCGCCGCCCCCCGCGCCCGGAAGAACCGGATATCCCGGACGACGTCCAGGCCTCCGACCTCGACCCCGCCATCCGCCGCGACCTGCTGAGCCTGGACAAGGGCAATGCCGAGACCGTGGCCAGGCACCTGGTCATGGCCGCCGACCTGATCGCCGACGATCCGGAGCTCGCGCTCGCGCACGCCAGGGCGGCGCGGCAGCGGGCGGGCCGGATCGCGGTGGTCAGGGAGACCGCGGGCGTCACCGCGTACCACGCGGGCGAGTGGGCCGAGGCGCTCTCCGAGCTGCGGACGGCCCGCCGGATGTCCGGCGGCTCCGGGCTGCTCGCGGTCATGGCCGACTGCGAGCGCGGGCTCGGCCGCCCGGAGCGCGCCATCGAGCTCGGGCGCAGCGAGGAGGCGCGCGCGCTCACCGGTGACGAGGCGATCGAGCTGCGCATCGTGGTGGCGGGCGCGCGAATGGACCTGGGGCAGATCGACCAGGCGGTGGTGACGCTGCAGACCGCCGATCTGGACCCGGCGCGCAGCGGGTCCGCTTACGCGCGGCTCTTCTATGCCTACGCGGACGCGCTGGTCGCGGCGGGGCGCACCGACGAGGGGCTCACCTGGTTTCTCAACGCGGCCGCCGCGGACACCGAGGGCGACACCGACGCCGAGGACCGGGCCGCCGAGCTCACCGCCGAGAACTGAACCTGTCGGTGGCCCCCGCTACAGTGCGGGGGTCTCGTCGAGGAGCCCGGGTGCGCCCGGGCGGCCGGGCCCGCGTCGGCGGCTCGTCCGGAGTGGTGACGAACGGGGGCCCGTGGCGGCGCCCGAGTGACGATGAGCACGGCGGTACCCGTGCTCGGTTCTGGAACCATGAGGACGAGACGGCGGCGCAGCCGCGCCGCGCGCGCCCGGAGCGGGCGTGTCCGATGGACCGGTTCGGCCGGATCCGAGCGCCGAGACGAAACGAGGGTGGAGTGACCCGGCTACGAGACGGTTACCGAGCGTTGCTGCTCGACCTGGACGGCACGCTGTACCGGGGCGCCGCGGTGATCCCCGGTGCCCCGGAGGCGCTGCCCGCGGGCTCGGCGCAGCAGCTCGTCTACGTCACCAACAATGCCAGCCGCAGCCCGGGCGCGGTGGCCGAGCACCTCACCGAGCTCGGGTTCGCCGCGGGCACCGACGATGTGGTCACCAGCGCGCAGGCCGCCGCCCGGCTGCTCGCCGAGCGGGTGCCCGCGGGGGCCGACGTGCTGGTCGTCGGCACCGACGCGCTCGTCGCCGAAGTCAGCGGCGCGGGGCTGAATCCGGTGCGGCGGTTCACCGATCGGGTGCCCGCGGCGGTGGTGCAGGGGCACTCGCCGGAGACCGCGTGGCCCGACCTGGCCGAGGCCGCCTATGCCGTCCGGGCGGGCGCGCACTGGGTGGCCGCCAACACCGACCGCACGCTGCCGAACGAGCGCGGCCTCGCGCCGGGCAACGGCTCCATGGTGGCGGCGCTGCGCGCGGCGACCGACGCCGAGCCGGAGGTGGCGGGGAAACCCTTCGCGCCGCTGCTCGAGGACGCGCTGACCCGGGCGGGCACTCGGGCCGCGCTGGTGGTCGGCGACCGGCTGGACACCGATATCGAGGGTGCGAACCGGGTCGGCCTGGATTCGCTGCTCGTGCTCACCGGGGTCAGCACCCTGGATGAGCTGGCAGCCGCGCCGCCGGAGCACCGGCCGAGCTATGTCGCGCTGACGCTGGACGCGCTGAACCATCCGGTCGCCGCGGACGAGGTGGAGCTCGGCGCGCCGTCGCTCGGCGAGCTGCTCGCCGCCGCGCCCGACCGCGCGTTCCCGGTGCGCGGCAGCGCGGGCGATCGAGTGGCGAACGGGGCCGCGAGCGGCGGTGCCACCGGCAGAACGGCGGGGAACGGGAGCGGTGCGGCCACGGGCAACGGTTCCGGAAATCCGATAGCGTTGAGCCCACGATGAGTACTCCGACGCCGCGTCCGCATCCCGGCCCGCAGGGCCACCGCCCGGCGATGCCGCTGCCGGGCAGCCACCTGCCCGGCGCGGGGCCGGAGCCCGCCGATCCGGCGCAGGTCCGGGCCGAGGTGCGGGAGTTGCTCGCCGAGCTGGAGGCCGGTGCCGGGCACGCGGACGCGGGCGTCGATCTCATCCGCCGGGCGAAGATCCTGGAACAGGCGCACGACGTGCTGGTCGAGGCGCTCGCCACGGTGGACAAGATCTGAGTGGCCAGGCGTGCGCGCGTTGACGCCGAGCTGGTCCGCCGCGGCATGGCGCGGTCGCGGGAACACGCGGTCGAGTTGATCTCCGCGGGGCGCGTCCTCATCAACGGCTCGGTCGCCTCGAAGGCGGCAACGGCGGTGGAGACCGGGACTCCGCTGCTGGTCCGCACCGAGCCGGACGAGGTCTCCTGGGCCTCGCGGGGCGCGCACAAGCTGCTCGGCGCGCTGGCGGCCTTCGAGCCGGCCGGGTTGTCGGTGGCCGGGCGGCGCTGCCTGGACGCGGGCGCCTCCACCGGCGGCTTCACCGACGTGCTGCTGTCGAAGGGGGCGGCGCACGTGGTGGCGGTCGACGTCGGCTACGGGCAGCTGGTGTGGCGGTTGCAGAGCGACGCGCGGGTGACGGTGCTGGATCGCACCAATGTCCGGAATCTGATGCCGGAGGTGATCGGCGGGCCGGTCGAGCTGGTCGTCGGTGACCTGTCGTTCATCTCGCTCGGGCTGGTGCTGCCCGCGCTGGCCGCGTGCGCGGCGCCAGGCGCCGACCTGGTGCCGATGGTGAAGCCGCAGTTCGAGGTCGGGAAGGACCGGGTGGGCTCCGGCGGGGTGGTGCGGGATCCGGCGCTGCGCGCGGCGGCGGTGCGCGAGGTCGCGGCCGCGGCGGGGGCGCTCGGACTGCGGACCCGGGCGGTGACGGCGAGCCCGCTGCCAGGCCCGTCCGGCAATGTCGAATACTTCCTGTGGTTGCGGAACGAGGGCGGGGTCGCGGATGACCCGGCCGCGGTCGCCGCCATGGTGCAACGGGCCGTCGAGGAGGGACCACAGTGAACGCGGGAACGCCGCTCGGCGGCCGGGAGATCCTGCTGGTCGCGCACCCGGGCCGGGCCGAGATCATCGAGACCGCGCACCGGGTGGCGAAGATCTTCGCCGACGCCGGGATCGGGCTGCGGATCCTGGCCGACGAGGCCGACAGCACCCGGTTCGAGGGCACGGTGGGCAGCGACGGCGCGGTGCGGGTGGTGGAGCACGGCGAGGACGCCGCGGTCGGCTGCGAGATGGTGCTGGTCCTCGGCGGCGACGGCACGCTGCTGCGCGCGGCCGAGCTGGCCCGCCCGGCCGCCACCCCGGTGCTCGGAATCAACCTGGGCCGCATCGGGTTCCTCACCGAGGCCGAGGCGGAGAACCTGGACGAGGCGCTGGCGCAGGTGGTGCGGCACGACTACCGGGTCGAGCACCGGATGACCATCGACGTCACCGTCCGGGTGGAGGACGAGATCGTCGAGAGCGGCTGGGCACTCAACGAAGCCAGCATCGAGAACGCCTCCCGCCTCGGGGTGCTCGAGGTGGTGCTCGAGGTGGACGGCAGGCCGGTCTCGGCGTTCGGCTGCGACGGCATCCTGCTGGCCACCCCGACCGGCTCCACCGCCTACGCGTTCTCCGCGGGCGGGCCGGTGGTCTGGCCGGAACTGGAAGCGCTGCTGGTGATCCCGAGCAATGCGCACGCCCTGTTCGCGCGGCCGCTGGTGACCAGCCCGGAGTCGCGGATCGCGGTGGAGTCGGTGGCCACCGGACACGATGCGATAGTTTTCCTGGATGGCAGGCGCACGCTGGCGCTGCCGCGCGGCGGCCGCGTCGAGGCGGTCCGCGGGGCAGAGCCGGTGCGCTGGGTGCGGCTGGACTCGGCGCCCTTCGCGGACAGAATGGTGCGCAAGTTCCAATTGCCCGTGACAGGCTGGCGAGGCCGGCGGCGAACGGAGAGCACAAGTGCTGACAGAGATCAGGATTGACGGTCTCGGCGTCATATCCGCCGCGACCGCGCAGTTCCACGAGGGGCTGACCGTCCTCACCGGCGAGACCGGCGCGGGCAAGACCATGGTGGTCACCAGCCTGCACCTGCTCAGCGGGGCGCGGGCGGACGCAGGGCGGGTGCGCCTCGGCGCCGAGAAGGCCGTGGTGGAGGGGCGTTTCACGGTCGACGAGCTGAACGAGGCGGCGCGCGCCGAGGTCGGGGCGGTGCTGGAGTCGGCGGCCGCCGAGGCCGACGACGACGGCAGCGTCATCGCTATCCGCACGGTCGGCAAGGACGGCCGGTCCAGGGCGCACCTCGGCGGGCGCGGGGTGCCCGCCTCGGTGCTGGCCGGGTTCACCGCGCCGCTGCTCACCGTGCACGGCCAGAACGACCAGCTGCGGCTGCAGCGGCCGGAGCAGCAGCTGGCGGCGCTGGACCGGTTCGCCGCGGACACCGTCGCGCCGCTGCTGCGCGGCTACCGCAAGCACCGCAAGGCCTGGCTGGCGGCGCGCGAGCGGCTGCTGGAGCGCACCGCGCGCAGCCGCGAGCTGGCGCTGGAGGCCGACCGGCTGACCCAGTCGCTGGCCGAGATCGACGCGGTGCGGCCGGAGCCGGGCGAGGACCTGCGGATCGTGGACGAGGTGCGCAGGCTCAGCGACCTGGACTCGCTGCGCGATGCCGCGGTGGTGGCGCACGACGCGCTGGCCGGGCCCGCGGACGCGCCGGACGCGGGCTCAGGCGCGCTCGAGCTGCTCGGCACCGCGCGGGCGCGGCTGGAGGCCGCGGAGGATCCGGCGCTCGCCGTGCTGGCGCCCCGGCTGGCCGATGCCATCGCGGTGGTGGTGGATCTGGGCACCGAGCTCAGCGGCTACCTCTCCGACCTGCCCTCCGATCCCGGCGCGCTGGACTCGCTGCTCACCAGGCAGGCCGAGCTGAAGACGCTGACCCGCAAGTACGCCGCCGACGTGGACGGGGTGCTCGCCTGGGCCGAGGAATCGCGCACCCGGCTGGCCTCGCTCGACGTCTCCGAGGAGGCCATCGCGGCGCTCGCCGCCGAGGTGGACGCCGCCGCCGAGAAGGTGCGGGCGGCGGCGGTCAAGCTCAGCGCCGCGCGGACGAAGGCGGCGGGGAAGCTGGCCGATGCGGTGAGCGCGGAGCTGGCCGGGCTCGCCATGGGCAAGGCGCGGCTCGAGGTGACGGTGCGGCAGCTGCCCGCGAGCGCGCAGGACTCGGCGCCGCTCACCGTGGACGGCGCCGAGCTGCACGCCGGGTCGTCCGGGATCGACGAGGTGGAGTTCCGGCTCTCCGCGCACTCGGGTGCGCAGTCGCTGCCGCTGAGCAAGAGCGCCTCCGGCGGTGAGCTCTCCCGGGTCATGCTGGCGCTGGAGGTGGTGCTCGCCGGGTCGGACCACGGCGCGACCATGGTGTTCGACGAGGTGGATGCCGGGGTCGGCGGCCGGGCCGCGGTCGAGATCGGGCGCAGGCTGGCGCGGTTGGCGCGCACCCACCAGGTGATCGTGGTGACGCACCTGCCGCAGGTGGCGGCCTTCGCCGACACCCACCTGGTGGTGAGCAAGTCGGACGACGGCGCGGGGCGGGTGGACAGCGGGGTGCAGTCGCTCGAGCGCGAGGAGCGAGTGGTCGAGTTGGCGCGCATGCTCGCCGGGCTGGACGACACCGAGACCGGGCGCGCGCACGCCGAGGAGCTGCTGGAGACCGCGCGCGCCGAACGCGAGCCCGCCAGCGCCTGAAACGCGCGAGAGCGC
>NZ_JBHVAK010000114.1:0-8518 GCF_042667085.1 Nocardia sp. NPDC057353 | reverse complement strand
CCGCGTGGGTTCGTTGTTGTTTATAAGAGCCAGTGTCGGTCCTGCCCAGACGTCGATGGCCGCGAGCCGGTGGATCGCGGCCATCGTCATCGAACAGGGAGAGAGCGCCGCGGCGCTCCGCCGATCAGGCCTTGGCGACGGTGACGCTGTTCAGCACGACCGGGACGGCGGGGCCGCCGTCGTCGCCCCCGCCGAGCACGCCCGCGGCGGCGATGCCGTTGAGCAGCTCGAGCCCGGCGGTGACCCGGCCGAACGGGGTGTAGTTCGGCGGCAGCTGGGAGTCGCGGTACACCAGGAAGAACTGGCTGCCGTTGGTGCCGGGCCCGGCATTGGCCATGGCGACGGTGCCCGCCGGGTAGACCGCCCCCGCGAGGTTCTCGTCCGGTAAGCGGTAGCCGGGGCCGCCGGTGCCGGAGGCGGTCGGGTCGCCGCACTGCAGCACGAAGATGCCGTCGGTGGTGAGCCGGTGGCAGGCGGTGTGGTCGAAGTACTTCTGCTCGGCCAGGAAGGCGAACGAGTTCACCGTGCGCGGCGCGGCGGCGCCGTCCAGCTCCAGCGTGAGCGGGCCGCAGGTGGTGTTCAGGGTGGCGATGTAGGCGGCAGGCTCGATGGTGAGCGGCGGCTCGGCCTGCCACTGCTGCCCGGTGGGGGTGCCGGGGCCGGGCGGGGCGCAGAGCGCCGGGATACCGGGGATCGGGATGGCCTGGACCGGCGCGGCGCCGATGAGCGCGGCCAGCAGCGGCGCGGCCAGCAGGGCGGCGCGGAGCCGGGGTCGGCCCGGCGCGGGCCGGGAGGTCGGGGTGGAAACGGGCGGCGGAACGCAGCTCACCGGGCGTGCTCGCTTTCGGGGTCGCGGGGTCGATCGATGCGGCACGCATCTTGCCACCCCGCCCCGGCGTGGCGTCGGGCTTCACCGACTTCGCCGGTGTGCGCGGCGCCGGTACCGGCGCGCCGCGGCGGTACCCTGCCTGCATGTCCACCGCACCGGAGATCTGGCACAACCCGCGCTGCTCGAAGAGCCGCGCCGCCACCATCCACCTGGACGGCATCGGCGCCGAGTACACCGTGCGCCGCTACCTGGACGACCCCCCGACCCCCGATGAGCTGCGCGCGGTGCTGGCCCGGCTCGGGCTGGAGCCGTGGGAGATCACCCGCACCGGCGAGGCGGTGGCGAAGGAGCTCGGGCTGAAGGAGTGGCTGCGCACCGACGCGGCGCGGGAGCGCTGGATCGCGGCGCTGGCCGCGCACCCGGTGCTGATCGAGCGCCCGATCGTGCTCACCCCGGACGGCGGCGCGATCGTCGCCAGGACCCAGGAAGCGCTGGCCCGCCTCGGTTCTGCCGCCGGGCGGTAGGGTCGCCGACCATGAAGGTACAACTGCGCCACAGTCCCGCCTCCGCCGTCGCGCGGTGCTTCCTCGCAGGCGGCGAGCCCATGCGGGTGGAGAGCGGCGCCATGGTCGCGCACTCCGCCGGAGTCGCGCTGCAGGCCAAGGCCGAGGGCGGCATCATGGCCGGGCTCAAGCGGTCGGTGCTGGCGGGGGAGTCCTTCTTCATCTCGACCTTCACCGCCCCGCCGCAGGGCGGCTGGGTCGACGTGGCGCCCTCGCTCCCCGGTGACCTGCTGAGCCTGCAGATCACCCAGGACCGGCCGTACTTCATCAGCCGCGGCGGCTGGATCGCGAACTCGCACGCCGTGCAGGTGGAGAGCAAGTGGGGCGGGTTCGCCAACCTGTTCGGCGGCGAGGGCGGCTTCGGGCTGCGCGCGCACGGCGAGGGCGAGGTGGTGGTCGGCGTCTTCGGCGCCATCGACGTCATCGACCTGCAGCCGGGCGAGCCGATCACCATCGACACCGGGCACGTCGTCGCCTACGACCTGGCGATGAACTTCAGCATCCGGCGCGCGGTCTCCGGCCGCTCCATCCAGTCGCTGAAGTCCGGCGAGGGCTTCGTCTTCGACTTCGTCGGCCCCGGCCGGGTGCTGCTGCAGACCCGCAACCCCGGCGCCTTCGCCGCCTGGGCCGGGTCGGTCAGTTCATCGTCCTGAGCAGGTCGTCGACGAGCAGCCTGGTGTCCGGGACGAAGCGGAAGTCCGGGTCGGCGAGGTGGGCGCGGAGCTCGGCGGCGGTCCACCACCAGCCGTCGGCGACCTCCTCCGGCTGGTGCCGGATCGGGCCGTCCCAGTGCACCGCGTAGGCGAAGAGGTGGCAGCGCATCGGCGCGCCCTGCCACCGCCCGTCCCAGGAGACCCTGGCCGCCGGGCGCGGCCCGACCCCGCCCGCGAGCACGATGCCGAGCTCCTCGGCCAGCTCCCGCTCCGCGGTGCGGGCCGGGGTCTCGCCCGGCCCGACCACGCCGCCCGCCAGGCAGTCGTGCATGCCCGCGAAGACCAGCTTGCTGTCGGTCCTGCGGTGCACGTAGACCCGGCTGCCGTCGCCGGAGCGGACCAGGACGCCCGCGCTGGCGTGCCAGAGCCCCTCCCGGTAGACGGTGGCGCGGTCGGCGCTGCCGGTGACCCGGCCCTCCGCGTCGTACACCGCGATCCGTTCGGCTCCCGCTGCGTCACCCACCGATCGAGGGTAGCCCGCGGTAGGCGACGAGCTGCAGCGCCACCGTGCAGAGCGCGTTGGTCGCCAGGTAGACCAGGACGATCACCGGCAGCAGCGCCGCACCGGCCAGCGCGGTGCCGGGCAGCACCCACAGGGTGAGCGGGCGCATCAGGGGCAGCGTCGGCTGCCCCGCGCTCCGGCGCAGCGTCATCCGGGCGGTGACGTGCGCCGCGATCGCCGCGACGAGCGCCAGCGGGACGGCGATCAGCGCGATCGTCACCGGGGTCGCCGCACCGGCGAGCGCCGCCGAGAGCGGGGCGCCGAACAGCTCGGCGTCCAGGAACGCCCGCACGTGGCCTGCGTCGAACAGGTAGTTGGCGGTGGCGGCGTTCACCTCGGGGGTCAGGGGCTGCGCGGTGCTGCCGAAGGGCAGCGCCGCCGCGGCGGTGCGGTCGAACGAGCGCAGCACGTGGAAGAGGCCGAGGAAGAGCAGCGCCTGGCCGAGCATCGGCAGGAACCCGCCGAAGAGCCGGACGTCGTGCTCGGCGTAGAGCGCGCGCAGCTCCGCGGCCTGGCGCTGCGAATCGGTGTGCCGGTGGCGGATCTTCGCCACGGCGGGCCGGAGCCGGGCCATGGTGACCGAGCGGCGGGCCTGCTTGCGGACCACCGGGTAGAGCGCCGCGCGCACCGCGGTGACCAGCAGCACCACCGCGGCGATCCAGGCGAGCGAGCTGCCGAGCAGCGCGGCGGTCGCGGTGTGGCCCGCCAGGAGCAGGGCGGAGACGGGGACGTAGACGAAGTCGAGCACGGGGACACCCCTCACGGACACGTGCGCACCGGGGCGCACGAGCGGGAATTCGGACGGCGGGGAGGCGCCGAGGGGTCAGGGGACCGCTCAGGCGCGCGCCGCGCCCGGAGCCCGTGGCCGCGGGCGGCCCGGGGTGTCGGGGTTGCTCTGCCGGAGGAAGTCGCCGCGCCTGCGCTGCTGCGCCGCGGGCGGCGGGCCGGTGCGCGGGATCGGGAGCAGCAGCGTCCGGTCACCGCGGGTGACCAGCAGCGCCAGCACCAGCGCGGCCGCGAGCACCGCCGCGACCTGGACCGCCGCCTGTGGGGCGGGAGCGCTCAGCCCAGCGGGCAGAACGAGCGCGACCACTGCGGCGAGCACCGCGAGAATCGCGGGCAGCGCACGGCGGTCGGGGAGCATGCGCACAGTCTACGGCCGGTCACCGTTCGCCGGTGAGCGCGCGGTAGCCGCTGTGCCACAGCCACTCCACCGGACCCCGCGCGAAGCGGCGCAGCCACAGGTGCGCGCAGGCGACCACCGCGAGCGCGACCGCCAGGTAGACGGCGACGGTGAACGGCACCCGCGCGCCCGGATCGACCCGGGCCGCGAGCCCGAGCCCCCACCCGTAGCAGAGCGCCGAGGCCAGCAGGTTCTGCAGCAGGTAGCAGCTCAGCGCGGTGCGCCCCACCTCCGCCATCCGCCTGCCCGCGAACCCCGGCTCCGGGCGCCGCAGGGAGAACTCGGCGACCAGCGCCAGGATCCCGAGCGCCACCAGCGGCGCGGTGCCGTAGCGGGTGAGGAGTACCGCGTTCCCGCCGATCCCGACCCCGGCGACCAGGTCGATCGGGGCCGCGACCCCGAACCCGAGCAGCAGCAGGCGGCGCCGCAGCCGGGCCTCCTCCGGCTCGAACACCCCGGCCCGGAAGAGCCGCGCGCCGAGCAGGAACAGCGCGATCGAGAGCGGAAGGATGAAGAGCGTCTCGGCCCGGAACGCGAGCGCGTTCTCCAGCCGGAAGGCCGCGAGCTCGAGGAACGAGCCGTCGGCGTACGGGTTCGCCGCGACGGCGCCGGGCGCCGCGGGCCCCGCCGCCACCAGCGCGACCGCGATCAGCGTGAGCAGCGCGACGTGCACCGCCGCGGCGCCGAGCAGCCACCGCCGCTGCGCCCGCTCACCGGTGGCCAGCAGGTACGCCACGATCAGCCCGGTCAGCGCGTACCCCGTGAGCACATCGAACTCCGCCAGGAAGACGAAGTTCACCACCCCGTCCAGGAAGAGCAGCCCGGCCCGCACCGGGTAGCGCCCCGGCCAGCGCCTGCCCCCGCGCCCCGCGGAGCGCTGCTGGATGGCGAGCCCGACACCGAACATGACGGTGAGCAGCCCGAGGAACTTGCCCTGGGCGAGCTGCTGCAGCACCCGCTCCACCCACCCGGCGGCGCCGACCCCGTTCAGGTAGCCGAGCAGCCCGTCCGGATCGGTGAAGATCCAGACATTGGTGCCGAGCGTCCCCAGGATCGCGATGCCGCGCAGCACATCCAGCGCCACCAGGCGATGTACCGGCTGCGCGGCGGGCGCCCGGCGCGGGGAATCCGTCTCCGTCATGGTTCGACCATCCCGCGCGGCACCGGCCCGGATCATCCGCCGGAAGGACGACCCTCGGGAGGAGATCGCTCTCGGTCGCCTACGCTCGAAGCATGCAGCGCATCATCGGAATCGAGGTCGAGTACGGCATTTCGACCCCCACCGAGCCGTCGGCCAACCCGATCCTCACCTCCACCCAGGCCGTGCTGGCCTACGCGGCGGCCGAAGGTGTGCCGCGCGCCAAGCGCACGCGCTGGGACTACGAGGTGGAGTCGCCGCTGCGGGACGCGCGCGGTTTCGACCTCAGCCGGATGAGCGGCCCCGCCCCGGTCATCGACGCCGACGAGGTCGGCGCGGCCAACATGATCCTGACCAACGGCGCCCGGCTCTACGTCGACCACGCGCACCCGGAGTTCTCCGCCCCCGAGGTCACCGACCCGCTGGACGCGGTGATCTGGGACAAGGCGGGGGAGCGGGTCATGGAGGCCGCCGCGCGGCACGCCTCCAGCGTGCCGGGCGCGCCGCGGCTCCAGCTGTACAAGAACAACGTGGACGGCAAGGGCGCCTCCTACGGCACCCACGAGAACTACCTGATGAACCGGGCCACCCCGTTCAACCAGATCATCGTCGGGTTGACCCCGTTCTTCGTCTCCAGGCAGGTGGTCTCCGGGTCGGGGCGGGTCGGCATCGGCCAGTCCGGCGACCACGCGGGCTTCCAGCTCTCCCAGCGCGCCGACTACATCGAGGTCGAGGTCGGGCTGGAGACCACGCTCAAGCGCGGCATCATCAACACCCGCGACGAGCCGCACGCGGACGCCGACAAGTACCGGCGGCTGCACGTCATCATCGGCGACGCCAACCTGGCCGAGATGTCGACCTACCTCAAGGTCGGTACGACCGCGCTGGTGCTCGACCTGATCGAGAGCGGCGCCGACCTCTCCGACCTGCAGCTGGCCCGCCCGGTCACCGCCGTGCACACCATCAGCCACGACCCGACGCTGCGCGCCACCGTCGCGCTGCAGGACGGCCGCGAGCTCACCGGGCTCGCGCTGCAGCGGATCTACCTGGACCGGGTCTCGGCCTTCGTGGACCGCACCGGCGACGACGACCCGCGGGTGCGCGACATCCTGGAGAACTGGGCCATGGTGCTCGATCTGCTGGAGCGCGACCCGATGGAATGCGCCAACCTGCTGGACTGGCCCGCCAAGCTGCGGCTGCTGGAGGGCATGCGCAGCCGCGAGGGGCTGGGCTGGGCCGCGCCCAAGCTGCACCTGATGGACCTGCAGTACTCCGACGTCCGGCTGGACAAGGGGCTGTACAACCGGCTCGTCGCCCGCGGCTCGATGAAGCGGCTGGTCAGCGAGCAGCAGGTGCTGGCGGCGATGACCGAGCCGCCGACCGACACCCGCGCCTACTTCCGCGGCGAGTGCCTGCGCCGGTTCGGCGCCGACATCGCCGCCGCGAGCTGGGATTCGGTGATCTTCGACCTGGGCGGCGACTCGCTGGTGCGGATCCCGACGCTGGAGCCGCGGCGCGGCACGAAAGCGCACGTCGGGAAGCTGCTCGACGGCGTGGAGACCGCCGCCGACCTCGTGGAACAGCTCACCACGTAGGTAAAAGGTCCCTGCTGTCGGCGGGGCTGGGTAGTGTTGAGACACGCGCACGCACAGTGCGGAGGCGGCTACGGCCGTGACGAGGAAGAGGGAGGTCGGCTGCCATGGCACAAGAGCAGACCAAGCGCACCGGGGGCGGTGGCGACGACGACGGGCAGGGCGGCGCCGAGGCCGCGGGCCAGGAGCGTCGCGAAAAGCTCGCGGAGGAGACCGACGACCTGCTGGACGAGATCGACGACGTGCTCGAGGAGAACGCCGAGGACTTCGTCCGCGCGTACGTGCAGAAGGGCGGCCAGTGACAGCAGGTGACCCGGCGCGGCTCCAACTCGGATACGCGACCTCCTCGTTCACCGACCACCTGCGCGCGACCGCACCGGAGCTGCTGCCCGGTAACGGCTTCACCGGTGCCACCGGCCATTCCGGTGGCACCGGCGCGTCGGAGCTCGCCCCGCACGGCACCACGATCGTCGCGGTGAGCTTCCGCGGCGGCGTGCTGATCGCGGGCGACCGCCGGGCCACCATGGGCAACCTGCTGGCCAGCCGGGACATCGAGAAGGTGCACATCACCGACTCGTTCTCGGCGGCCGGGATCGCGGGCACCGCGGGGCTCGCGGTCGAGATGGTGCGCATCTTCGCCGTCGAGCTGGAGCACTACGAGAAGCTCGAGGGCGTCTCGCTCACCTTCGACGGCAAGGCCAACAAGCTCTCCAAGATGGTGCGGGAGAATCTGCCCGCCGCCATGCAGGGGCTCGCGGTGGTGCCGATGCTGGTCGGCTTCGACCAGTACGCCACCGATGCCGACCGCGCGGGCCGGATCGTCTCCTACGACGTCGTCGGCGGGCGCAGCGACGAGCGCTTCGGCTACGCCGCCGTCGGCTCCGGCTCCACCTTCGCCAAGTCGTCGCTGAAGAAGCTGTACGCCAAGGGCATCGACCAGGCGCGGGCGCTGCGGATCGCGGTGGAGTCGCTCTTCGACGCCGCCGACGACGACACCGCCACCGGCGGGCCCGATCTCATCCGCGGGATCTTCCCGACCGCGGTCGTGATCGACGCCGACGGCGCCGTCGAGGTGACCGAGGAACGTCTGGCCGAGATCACCCGGGAGATCGTCGCCGACCGGGAGGCCGCCGAGGCGGTCGCCGGGCGGGCCGCGATCGAGGACGGGGCCGGCCGCGCTGCCGGGGAAGGGAGCTCCGGGGCATGACCCTGCCGTACTACGCGTCCGCCGAGCAGATCGTCCGGGACAAGACCGAGCTGGCGCGCAAGGGCATCGCCCGCGGCCGCAGCGTCATCGTCCTGGTGTACGACAAGGGCGTGCTGTTCGTCGCGGAGAACCCCTCCGCCACGCTGCACAAGGTCAGCGAGCTGTACGACCGGATCGGCTTCGCGGCCGTCGGGCGGTACAACGAGTTCGAGAACCTGCGCCGCGCGGGCATCCTGCAGGCCGACGTCCGCGGCTACCAGTACGACCGGCGCGACGTCACCGGCCGGGCGCTGGCCAACGCCTACGCCCAGGCGCTCGGCACCATCTTCACCGACCAGCTCAAGCCCTACGAGGTCGAGCTGTGCGTGGCCGAGGTCGGCTACCCGGAGCAGCACCCGCAGTCGGTGCTGTACCGGGTCACCTTCGACGGCTCGATCGTCGACGAGCGCGAGTTCGTCGTCATGGGCGGCACCACCGAGCCGATCGTGAGCGCGCTCAAGGAGTCCTACCGGGCCGGGCTCGACCTGGCCACCGCGGTCCGGATCGCGGTGAACGCGCTGCAGGCCGGGCAGCCGGAGGGCGCCGACAAGGAGAAGCGGGTGCTCGGCGTCAGCTCGCTCGAGGTCGCCAACCTGGAGCAGGCGCGGCCGCGCCGCACCTTCCGCCGGATCGCCGACGCGGCCCTGCAGGAACTGCTCTCGGCCACCGCGGAATCCGCTCCGGACGGCGACGAGCAGCCCACCGAGGGCAACGGCTCGCCGTCCTGATCGCGAGGGGACGCACCGTGGGGT
>NZ_JBHVAK010000113.1:0-9675 GCF_042667085.1 Nocardia sp. NPDC057353 | reverse complement strand
CGCGAGGCTTGCGCCTTCGGCACTTGCGCCTCGAGCGCTCGGACGCGAACCGGCCGCGAACCGGGGCTCGTGAGGCTCGCCCCCTGGTGGGGGGCATCGGGGGTGGCGGGTCAGGCGGCGGAGGTTACTCGGTAGACGTCGTAGACGCCCTCGACGTTGCGGACGACGTTGAGGAGGTGGCCGAGGTGTTTGGGGTCGCCCATCTCGAAGGTGAACTTGCTGATGGCGACGCGGTCGCCGTGCGTGGTGACGGAGGCCGAGAGGATGTTGACCTTCTCGTCGGCGAGCACCTTGGTGACGTCGGAGAGCAGGCGGGTGCGGTCGAGCGCCTCGATCTGGATGGCCACCAGGAAGACCGAGGAGGGGGACGGGGCCCACTCGACGGCGATGATGCGTTCCTGCTGCGCCTGCAGGGAATCGGCGTTGGTGCAGTCGGTGCGGTGCACGCTGACCGAGCCGCCCCTGGTCACGAAGCCCATGATCTCGTCGCCGGGCACCGGCGTGCAGCACTTGGCGAGCTTGGCCACGGTGTTCGTGGCACCGGGGATGAGCACGCCCGCGTCACCGGTGACCCGCTGCCTGGCGGGGGTGGTGGACGGGGTGGAGCGCTCGGCGAGCTCGTTCTCCACATCGCCGATCCCGCCGAGCTGGGCCATCAGCCGCTGCACCACGTGCTGGGCGGAGACCTGGTGCTCGCCGACCGCGGCGTACAGCGCGGAGACGTCGTCGTAGTGCAGCTCCTTGGCCAGCGCGGTCATGGCGTCCACGCTCATCAGCCGCTGCAGCGGCAACCCGGAGCGCTTCACCTCCTTGGAGATCTGCTCCTTGCCGGTCTCCAGCGCCTCCTCGCGCCGCTCCTTGGCGAACCACTGCCTGATCTTGGCCTTGGCCCGCGGCGAGACCACGAAGTTCTGCCAGTCCCGGCTCGGCCCCGCGTTCTGCGCCTTCGAGGTGAAGATCTCGACGACCTCGCCGTTCTCCAGCTGCCGCTCCAGCGCGACCAGCCTGCCGTTCACCCTGGCGCCGATGCACTTGTGCCCGACCTCGGTGTGCACCGCGTACGCGAAGTCGACCGGGGTCGACTTCTGCGGCAGCGTGATCACATCGCCCTTCGGCGTGAAGACGAAGATCTCCGGCGACTTCAGGTCGAAGCGCAGCGACTCCAGGAACTCGGCCGGGTCCGCGGCCTCGCGCTGCCAGTCCAGCAGCTGGCGCATCCAGGACATCTCGTCGACCTCGGTGGAGTCGACGGTGTGCTTGCCCTTGGTCTCCTTGTACCGCCAGTGCGCGGCGATGCCGAACTCGGCGGTGCGGTGCATCTCGTGCGTGCGGATCTGCACCTCGAGCGGCTTGCCGTCCGGGCCGACCACGGTGGTGTGCAGCGACTGGTAGACGCCGTAGCGCGGCTGCGCGATGTAGTCCTTGAACCGGCCCGCCATCGGCTGCCACAGCGAGTGCACCACGCCGACCGCCGCGTAGCAGTCGCGGATCTCCTCGCACAGGATCCGGATCCCGACCAGGTCGTGGATGTCGTCGAAGTCCTTACCCTTGACGATCATCTTCTGGTAGATCGACCAGTAGTGCTTGGGCCTGCCCTCGACCACCGCGTTGATCCGGGAATCGCTCAGGTTGTTCACGATCAGCGCGCGCACCCGGGCCAGGTAGGTGTCGCGGGAGGGGGCGCGGTCGGCGACCAGGCGGACGATCTCGTCGTACTTCTTCGGGTGCAGGATGGCGAAGGCGAGGTCCTCCAGCTCCCACTTGACCGTGGCCATGCCGAGCCGGTGCGCCAGCGGGGCGATCACCTCGAGCGTCTCGCGGGCCTTCTTGGCCTGCTTCTCCGGGGGCAGGAAGCGCATGGTGCGCATGTTGTGCAGCCGGTCGGCGACCTTGATCACCAGCACCCGCGGGTCGCGGGCCATGGCGATGATCATCTTGCGGATGGTCTCGGCCTCGGCGGCCGAGCCGAGGTTCACCTTGTCCAGCTTGGTGACGCCGTCCACCAGGTGCGCGACCTCGCGGCCGAAGTCGGCGGTCAGCTGCTCCACCGAGTAGCCGGTGTCCTCCACCGTGTCGTGCAGCAGCGCGGCGACCAGGGTGATGGTGTCCATGCCGAGCTCGGCCAGGATGTTCGCCACCGCGAGCGGGTGCGTGATGTACGGGTCGCCGGACTTGCGGAACTGGTGCTTGTGCCGCTCGTCGGCCACGTCGAAGGCGCGCTGCAGCAGGGCGAGGTCGCCCTTGGGGTACAGCTCGCGGTGCACCGTCGCCAGCGGCTCCAGCACCGGCTTGACCGCGGCGATGCCGCGCTGGCCGGTCATCCGGCGGGCCAGCCGGGCGCGGACCCGGCGCGAGGCGGAGGTCGGGACCGCGGCGGAGCCGGCACGCGGAGGAACGGGAGCGGCGGCCTCGGTGGTCGGGGCGGGCTGCTCGGGCTCGGGGCGGGGTTCGTCCGCCGCGTTCCCGGCGTTCACCTCGTCCAGATGCTGAGTCATGCCACCGCCTCTCTGATCACCCCGGTGCCCCGAGGAACTACCCACTTTAGTCCCGGTCAGGCGTTATCGTCCCGGCCGTGTGCAAAGGCTGCGAGGGCTGATCGTCGTCGAAAGCCCACACGGCGGCCGGGCGGCCGGTAGCCCTCACTCTGCGCCGCTCTTCGGTTCGATTCAACCCGGGGACGCCTGCGAGGGTGCGGTTCAAGTTGGCGGGGTCGGGGCGGGTGCCGTGGACGGAGGTGGCGAGTTCGACGGCGCGGGTGGCGGGGAACTGGGGGCCGAGGAGGGCACGGGTGAAGGCGGGGTCCTTCCAGAGCAGGCCGGTGAGCAGGGTGCGGGCGGTGCCGACGATGGCGTTGTGGTCGAAGGCGAGCGGCGGGACGCTGTCGAAGGAGACCCACTGCGCGGTGCTGTCGTGCGGGCTCAGCACCGCCCACATGGCGATGGAGAGCGTGGGGCCGCGCGGGTCGCGGCTCGGCTCGTCGAAGGTGACCAGCTGGCCGATGGCGGCGATCGCGGGCTCGGGGGCGCCGAGCTTGGTGACCAGGGCGCGGTGCGCGGCGGCGACCAGGCGCTCCCCGCGCCCGAGTAGGACGCCGGGCAGCGCGAGGTCGCCCGCGAAGGGCGCGTGCCCGCGCGGCGCGACCCCGAGCCGGATGCCCGCGTCCTCCCCCCAGAAGCGCAGCGTCACCACATCAACCGAAACGACGGACTGCATGACGCTATTTTCGCGCGGGCGGAATCAGGCCGCGCGAGCGGCAGGGGCGGGGCGGCGATCGGACCGGTCGGGGCCGTTACCGGTGAGCAACACGGGGGTACCCAGTTCGCGCTCCAGGTAGGCGGGGATGTCGGCGGGGAGATCGGTCGATCGCGGTGTGGCGGAGCGCAGGAGCGCGGTCAGCGACTCCTGGTGCGCCAGGTCCTGCCACGTGCCGACCGGGAGGCGGCGCAGCACGCCGCCGGGGGTGCGGTAGGCCGTGGCCGCGCGGAGCGGGCGGGGGACGTCGAGGTGGTTGACGACCAGCCCGTCGACCCCGCCGCACACCTCCAGCGCGTAACGCAGCAGCACCAGGTCGAGGTGCCCGCGGCGGAACGCGCCCTGGTAGGGGCCGGTGCCGTTGTGCGGCTCCGGCAGGTCGAGCGCCGGGTCCTCGGTGGGGAACGGGCCGTCCCCGTGCCTGGTCTGGTAGGTCCTGGTCACGCCGAGCACGGTGCCGGTGGCGCCGATCCCGGCCAGCAGCGCGCGGGCATTGCGCGGCTCCACCGTCGACCAGGTGGTGTGCGGGTGGAACCCGCGCCACTCGTCCAGCAGCACCCCCTGCGCACCCTCGAAGACCAGCGGCCCGCGTCGGGCCAGCCGGGTGAGCTCGCCGCCCCCGACGATCCGGACGGCGGCGGCGAACTCGGCGTACATGTCGACCAGGGCGTCCACCGGCTCGTAGCCGAACCCGCTCCCCGCGAGCAGCGGCGCGTAGTGCGCGGCCAGCGCGGTGAGCAGCCCCCGCAGCCGGTCGGGGTGCGCGCAGTCGGCGACCGTCGGCGCCGCGTGCTCGAGCGCGTAGGCGGCGGTCTCGCCGATCCCGCGCCCGCACGAGCCGTGCCTGCCCGCGCCGCGGGCCCGCTCCCGCGCCCGGTTCGCGGCGATGTGGATCGGGGTGGTGAGCAGCGCCCGGCCGTCGACGGCGAGCAGCCCGAGCGGGTCGGGCACGCCGAGCGCCGCGAGCGCATCGGCCTCGGCGGCCAGCGCGATCGGCTCGACCAGCACGTGCCGGGTGAGCAGCGTCGGCACCCCGGCGAGGGTGCCGGAGCCGAACTGCGCGAAGGTGTGCGTGCGGCCGCCCGCCACGACGGTGTGCGCGGCCTGTGCGCCGCCGTTGAAGCGGACGACGGCGGCGGGGTCGAGCCCCGCCGCCGGGGAGCACAGCCAGTCGACCGTCGCTCCCTTGCCCGCGTCCCCGAACCCGAGGTCGACCACGATCACGTGGCCGCCGGGCAGCGCACCCGCCGCGCCGGGGCGAGCGCGGGCGCCCCGGTTCACGCGGTCCGCTTCCCCGGCAGCGCCTTGCGCTCCCCCAGCGTGCGGGCCACCGCGTCGGCCCCGGTGGCGCCGACGTCGCGCAGGTCGGCCAGGCCGGTGGCGAGGTCGACCCGGTCCTCGCCGAGCCCGACGGTCAGCGCGATGAGTTCGCAGACCGCCGCCGGGTCGTCCAGCTTCAGGAAGTTCTGCCCGAGCAGCCCGCGCCAGTGCGCCGCGATCTCCGGGTCGTGGAAGTAGTGCGACTGGTCCGGCAGGATGAAGTACACGTGCCAGCGCTCGGCCAGCTCCCGGTAGATCGACTCCACCGAGACGTCCTGCCGCACGCTGTCGCCGATCACGGCGCGGATGTGCCTGCTCGCCAGCCGCGGCTTGTTCAGCTCGTCGCCGATCAGAAACAGGTAGCCGCGCTTCCCCCGCTTCTCCCAGGCGTCGGTGGTGACGTGGGTGGCCATGAAGTAGGCGGCGAGCTCGTAGCTCTCCGACTTCTGCCCGCCGCCACCGCCCTCGAGCAGGATCGAGCGCAGCTGCTCGTCCATCCGGTTGTCCGACTCGAATTGCCCCACCTGCAGCGGCACCCGATCGCTGTCGGCATCGCCGATGGCGCCGAAGAGCAGCTGCGGGTCGTCGGCGTAGCCGCGGCTGCGCAGCAGGCCGTGCAGCAGTCCCAGCTTGTTCTGCATGATCCGCGGCACCCGGCCCATCGAGCCGGTGACGTCGAAGAGCACCGCGATCGGCAGCGCGGCGCCGTGCTCGTCGGAGTCGCGGCACTCGCGGGCCGCCACCCCGAAGGGCTCCAGGCTCGGATGTGCCCGCCAGCTGTCGTGGGGCTGCCGCCGCACCTCGGCGGTGTAGCCGAAGTCGTCCTCGCCGCGCCGGGCGCGGAAGGTGGCCGCCGCCCGGTAGGCGCTGTCGTCCCAGTGTCCGTATCCCATGTCCGTCTCCTCCCGTGAAGTAGTTTTAGTGTAGGTGACCAAAATGAGCGCGGCAAGGGGCCGCCGACGATTCGGCGACCCCTCGGGTCAGGAGAGCGGCAGGTCCTCGACCTCGTCCCCGGTGCAGCGCAGCATCCGGGTGAGCCCGAGCTCGGCGAGGAAGCGCTGGTCGTGGCTGACCACGACCAGCGCGCCCCGGTAGCCGCTCAGCGCCTGGGTCAGGTGCCCGAGGCTGGGCAGATCCAGGTTGTTGGTCGGCTCGTCGAGCAGCAGCAACCGGGGCGCGGGGTCGGCGAGCAGCACGGTGGCGAGCGCGGCGCGCAGCCGCTCGCCGCCGGAGAGCGTGCCCGCCGCCGCGTCGGCGGCGGTACCCCGGAAGAGGAAGCGGGCCAGCTGCGCCCGCACCTGCTGCCCGGTGGCGTGCGGCGCGGCCGCCGCCACGTTCTCGAACACCGAGCGCGCGTCGTCGAGGACGTCGAGCCGCTGCGGCAGCAGCCGCCACGGCACCCTCGGCCCCGCCTCGGCGATCCGGCGCAGCAGCGTGGTCTTGCCGACCCCGTTGCGCCCGGTCACCGCGATCCGCTCCGGCCCGTGCACCCGCAGGTCGACCCGGACCCCGCCGGGCAGCTCCGCCCCGGCCAGCTCGAGCACCTCCTGCCCGGGGTGCAGCCGGGTGTCCGGCAGGTCGATCCGGATCTCGCGGTCGTCGCGCACCGCCTCCTCGGCGCTGCGCAGCTGATCGCGCGCGGTGTCCAGCCGCTCCAGGTGGGTGCTGCGGAGCTTGCCCGCGGACACCTGCTGCCTGCGCTTCTTCTCGTTGGCGATGATCTTCGGCGCGCGCTTGGTCTCGGACAGCATGCGGCCGTAGCGCACCCGGCGATCCAGCTTGATCCTGGTCTCGGCGAGCTCGCGGCTCTGCCGCTGCAGGTCGCCGCGGGCATCGCGGACCGCGGCGCGCGCCGCCTCCTGCTCGGCGGCGACGATCCGCTCGTACGCGCCGAAGCCGCCGCCGAAGAGCCGCAGCCCGCCCTGGTACAGCTCGGCGGTGCCGTCCATGCTGTCGAGCAGCTCCCGGTCGTGGCTGACCACCAGCGCGATGCCGGTGAACTGGGCGAGCACGTCGGCGAGGCGCCGCCTGGCGACGCCGTCCAGGTTGTTGGTCGGCTCGTCGAGCAGCAGCACCGCGGGTTCGGCGAGCAGCTCGGCGACCAGCCCGAGCAGCACCGTCTCGCCGCCGGAGAGGGTGCCGAGCGTGCGGTCCAGCGCGGCCGGGCCGTCGGCGATGTGCCCGAGGCCGAGCCTGCCGAGCAGCGCCACCGCGCGCTCCTCGACGTCCCAGCCCGCGCCGACGGTGTCGAAGTCGGCGGGGGTGCCGCCGCCCGCCTCGATCCGGTGCAGCGCGGCGCGCACGGCGTCGATGCCGAGCACCTGGTCGACCCGGCGCCCGGTGCCGAGGACGAGGTCCTGGCGCAGGTAGCCGAGCGGGCCCGGCACGGTGAGCGAGCCCCGGCGCGGGGTGAGCTCACCCGCGATCAGCCGCAGCAGCGTGGACTTCCCGGCGCCGTTGGCGCCGACCACCCCGGTGCGGCCGGGGGTGAGGGTGGTGGTGAGCCCGTCGAAGACGGGGGTGCCGTCCGGCCAGGAGAAGGCGACATCCGACAGGGACAGCGAAGACGAAGGACTGGGCACGGTTGCTCCCGAGGTGACTGCGACGGAACGCGGCGCGCGAGACACGGGCCGCCCGGGCGAGACCTCAGATCAGCAACGGCCGCTCCGTTCGTCGGGAACAAGACGATTCAGGGTAACCCCGACGCCACCGCCGGGGTCAACTCCTTTTTCAGACGGTGACGATGGCGGTGACCGGGTACTCGCCCTGCCTGGCCCGCCCGGCCAGGAAGCCGATCTCCAGTACCACCGCGGCCGCGACCACCTCGGCGCCCGCCGCGGCGAAGAGCTCGGCCGCGGCGGCCAGCGTGCCGCCGGTGGCGAGCACGTCGTCGAGCAGCAGCACCCGCCTGCCGCGCAGCTCGACGCCGTCGGCCGGGATCTCCAGCGCGGCGGTGCCGTACTCCAGGGTGTACTCGCGGGAGACCACCGGCGGCGGCAGCTTGCCGCCCTTGCGCACGGCGAGCACCCCGGTGCCGAGGCAGGCCGCCACGCCCGCGCCGAGCAGGAAGCCGCGCGCGTCCACCCCCGCGATCAGGTCGGCGTCCGGGGCGCAGGCCGCGAGGCCGTCGAGCACCGCGCGGAAGCCGGCCGCGTCCGCGAAGACCGGGGTGAGGTCGGCGAACCGCACGCCGGGCGTGGGGAAGTCGTCGTGCCAGCGGGTGAGCCGGTGCACCGCGTCGGCGGCGGCCGCGTTCGCACTCATCGGGGTCCCTTCGGGGTCGGTCACCGGGTCAGCCGCCAGCGGTCCATGTTCCAGCCGGTGCCCGCCTGGGTCGGCCCGGCGACGCCGTTCTGCAGCCCGGTGCCGAAGGCGATGAGCCGGGGCGTGGCGAAGAGCGGGATGCTCGGCAGCTCGGACCAGAGCAGGTTCTCCGCCTCGGTCAGCAGCCCGAGCTGGGCGGCGGAGGCGTCGTCGGCGGCCAGCTGGTCGGTGATGGCGTCGAACCGGCCGTTGCCGAACCGCCCGACGTTGGAGCCGTTCCCGGTGCGCAGCGCGGACACAGCGGCGACCTCGGTGGTCGACCCGGCCGGGCCGACGGCGGCGGCGGTGCCCGCCAGCACGGCGTCCACCGCGCCCTCGGCCAGCCGGGTGGGTTGGAAGTCGGGGGCGCCCGCGTCGACCACGGTGATCCCGGCGGCGCGGCAGGAGTCGGCGATCGCCCTGACGGTCGCCGCGCGGCGGTCGTCGGGGGTTCGGTAGCCGATCCGCACGGTCAGGTTCGCCCCGCCGGGCGCGGCCGGGTTCACCGCCGCGTACTGCTGCGCGGCGCCGGTGGCGGCCCCGTAGAACAGCGAATCCTGCTGGATGATGTGGGCGTTCAGCATGCCGGAGCCGAGCCCGCGCTCCGGCCGCTCCGGCACCGAGCCCAGCGTGTCGAAGAGCGCCTGGCGCGGCACGCAGGCGGCCAGCGCCCGGCGCGGCTGCACGCCCGCGAAGACCCCGCCGGTGGCGAGCACGAGCTGCTCGGCGCCGCGGCCGGGCACGGTGCTGGCGGAGAAGCCGTCGAGCGAGAGCTCGGGCACCGAGCCCGCGCCGATGTCGATCACCCCGACCGCGTTCGCGCCGATCTTCTCGGCGAGGTCGGTTCCCTTGGGCCAGAGCACGATGCGGCCGGTCTCCGGCTTCGCCCCCCACCAGCGCTCGTTGGCCACCAGCACCAGCCCCTCGCTCTCGCTGTAGGAGCCGATGCGGTAGGGGCCCGCCGAGGGGAAGCGGCTCGCGTCCAGCGCGCCGGGGGTCATGGTCCAGCCGGTGTTCCAGAAGTCGGCGAGCTTGCCCAGCGCCACCAGCTCGCCGCTGCGGACCGCGCCGATCAGGTTGGTCACCCCGGTGGCCTGGGTGGCCACGTGCGCGGGCATGAGCTCGCCCGCGGCGAAGAGCGTGCGCCACGGCACGTAGCGGCGGCCGGGGCGGAACACCACGGTGGCGTCCTTGGACCCGGGTTCGCAGTCGATCCGCTCGATCTCCTCGTACCCCGCGGTGCTCGCGCTGTCGAACAGCGGCGCCCCGTCCCTGGTGAACCGGCCGCTGCGCGCCGCCCAGGTGAAGACCAGGTCGTCGCAGGAGGTGGCGATGCCGTCGGAGTAGACGCCGTCCGGGCTGAGCCGGTACTGGATGGTCTGCGCCTCCCCCGGCACCTCCTTGGCGGTGCCGACGTCGGTGTCGGCCACCTGCTGGCCGTCCGGGCCGGTGTAGAAGAACCCGGTGAGCACCCGGCCGAAGAGCGCGGGCGAGCCGCTGGCCCAGCCGATCGTGGTGCCGCCGTTGTAGGTGGCGATCACCGCGTCGGTGGCGTAGCCGATGGAGGGCACCTGGCTCTCGCTCGAGCACCCGGCGGCGAGCCCGACCGCGAGGGTCGCGGCGCTGAGCGCGGCGACCACCCGCCGCGCTCGGATCCCGGGCCGGTGCCCGCGGCGTGATGGTCGCAACGTCGAAACCCCTTCGCTCCCGAACGATGTCACCGGGGCACCACCGGCCCCGCCACTGCTACCGGCGGTTGCGCTTGCCCGTGGGGCGCGCGCCCGCCCGCGGGCTCTGGCC
>NZ_JBHVAK010000112.1:0-9819 GCF_042667085.1 Nocardia sp. NPDC057353 | reverse complement strand
CCCGTCGAAGAGCCCTACTTGGTGCTCGCCTCGGCGTGCTCGTCCGCGGGCCTGGCCTCGGTCTGCTCCTTGGCCCAGCGGTAATCCGGCTTGCCCGCGGGCGACCGCTTGATCTCGTCCACGAACCACAGGCTGCGCGGCAGCTTGTACCTGGCGATGCTCTCGCACATCGTCGGGTGCAGCTCGGCCAGGGTGGGCTTGGCGCCGTCGCGCGGCTGCACGACGGCGACCACGCGCTGCCCCCAGCGCTCGTCCGCGACCCCGACCACCAGCGCGTCGAAGACGTCCGGGTGCGCCTTGAGCGCGCCCTCGACCTCCTCCGGGAAGATCTTCTCGCCACCGGAGTTGATGCTCACCGAGCCGCGGCCGAGCATGGTGACGGTGCCGTCCTCCTCGACCCGCGCGTAGTCGCCGGGGATGGAGTAGCGCACACCGTCGTACTCGCGGAAGGTCGCGGCGGTCTTGGCCTCGTCCTTGTAGTAGCCGAGCGGGATGTGCCCCTTGCGGGCCAAGATGCCGATCTGGCCGGAGCCGGGGACCACCGGCTTGCCGTCCTCGCCGAGCACCGAGGTGGAGGCGTCGATCTTGACCCGCGGCCCGCCGTCCGAGGCGCTGCCCTTGGCGACCACGCTGAGCCCGGCGAAACCGGTCTCCGAGGAGCCGATCGAGTCGGTGATCATGGTGTTCGGCAGCAGCTCCAGGTACTTGTCCTTGAGGCTGGGCGAGAAGAGCGCCGCGGAGCTGGCCAGCGCGTAGAGCGCCGAGTGCTCGTAGGGCTTCCCGGTCTCCGGGTTGCCCTCGATCAGCGCGTCCAGCATCGGCCGCGCCATGGCGTCGCCGGTGATGAAGACGACGTTGATGGTGTGCCGGTCGATGTGCTGCCAGACCCCGTGCCCGCTGAACTCCGGGATCATCACCAGCTTGCCGCCGCTGAACAGGCTCTGGAACGAGGCCCACTGCGAGCCGCCGTGGATCATCGGCGGGATCGGGAACCGGGTCATCCCCGGGTTCGCGGCGCCCTGCTCGGCCAGCTCGGTCTCGGTCTTGACGTACTCGCCGGTCATGAAGTTGATGCCGCCGCCGAGCACCCGCCACACGTCCTCCTGGCGCCACATGACGCCCTTGGGCAGGCCGGTGGTGCCGCCGGTGTAGAGCATGTAGAGGTCGTCCGGCGAGCGCTCGCCGAAGTCCCGCTCGCCGCTCGCCGCGGCCAGCGCGGCCTCGTACTCGACCGCGCCCTCCGGGTACGGCGTGTCGGTGCCGTCCTCCACCACGACGAGCGTGCGCAGCGCGGGCACCTTCGCCCGGACGGCCGCGACCTTGTCGCCGTAGCGGCGCTCGTGCACGAGCGCGACCATGTCCGAGTTCTCGAAGATGTGCTGCAACTCGTTCTCGACGTAGCGGTAGTTGACGTTGATCATCACCGCCCGCGCCTTGAAGACCGCGACCATGGCCTCGACGGCCTCGATCGTGTTCCGCGAGTAGATGCCGACTTTGTCACCCGGACGCACGCCTTGTTCGAGCAGGTGGTGAGCCAGTTTGTTGGCCCGCTCCTCCAACTGGGCGTAGCTGATCTCACGGGCGTCGTCGGCCAGAGCGATCCGGTCCGGCATGAGATCGATGGCGTGTTCGACGAGATCCGCTATGTTGTAGCTCACAGAGCTAAAAATAGAACGTGTTACTGTTTCTGACAAGCCTCAGAAGTCAGGAGAACCCCGATATGGCTCAGTGCCTCGTCGAGAAGCGGGACCACGTCCTCATCGTCACCTTGAATCGGCCGGAGGCGCGGAACGCGCTGACCACCGAGATGATGGGTATCATGCTCGATGCCTGGGACCAGGTGGACGAAGATCCGGAAATCCGGGTCGCGATCCTGACCGGCGCGGGCGGGGCCTTCTGCGCGGGCGCCGATCTCAAGGGCATGACCAAGCAGCACCCGGGCGAGACCTTCACCGGCGGGTTCGACGCCACCACGCTGCCCGCGCTGCTCAAGGGCCGCCGGCTGCGTAAGCCGTTGATCGCGGCGGTGGAGGGCGCGGCCATCGCGGGCGGCACCGAGATCCTGCAGGCCACCGATATCCGGATCGCGGGCGAGAGCGCGAAGTTCGGGGTCTCCGAGGCGCGCTGGGGGCTGTACCCGCTCGGCGGCTCGGCGGTTCGGCTGGTGCGCCAGCTGCCGTACACCATCGCGGCCGACATCCTGCTGACCGGGCGGCACCTGAAGGCCGCCGAGGCCAAGGAGATCGGGCTGATCGGCTACGTGGTGCCGGACGGAAGTGCCCTGGACAAGGCGCTGGAGATCGCGGACGTGATCGCCGGGAACGGGCCGCTGGCGGTGCAGGCCATCCTGCGCACCATCCGGGAGACCGAGGGGATGCCGGAGGACGAGGCGTTCAAGATCGACGGCGAGGTCGGGATGGCGGTCTTCAAGACCAAGGACGCCAAGGAGGGGCCGCGGGCCTTCGCCGAGAAGCGGAAGGCCGTCTTCACGGGCGAATAGCAGGCCCGCGCCCGGCGCCGGGGGCTGGCGGAGCACCCCGGGGTCGGACGCGCGGCCACCGCGGCGCGGGATGCGCCGAGGTGGGTGGCCCGCACTCGGCGGGCTACTCCGCCCCGGGCTGGTCCATCCAGAACGGCTCCCAGGTGTGGCCGTCGGGGTCGATGAAGTTGCGGCCGTACATGCCGACCTCCGCCTCCTCCGCCTTCTTGGTCTCGTCGACCTCCTCGGTGGCGCCTGCCGCGACCGCGGCGTCGACCAGCGCGTCCACCTCCTGCGCGCTGCCCAGCGCGAGCGCGAAGGAGGCGGCGCGGGTGGCGACGGTGTCCGCGGTCGGCCGCTTGCCGAAGGTCTGGAAGTACTCCCTGGTCAGCAGCATCAGGCAGATATTGTCGTCGATCACGATGCAGGACGCGTTCGCATCGGTGAAGTCCTCGTTCACCTTCCAGCCGATCGCCTCGTAGAAGCGCTTGGCGCGGGGCAGGTCGGCGACGGGCAGGTTCACGAAAATCATCTTGCTGGCCACGGTGGCCTCCTGACGTGGTGCGTTCGAGGGGTCACCAGCAGAGACGACACGGTCGCATCGAATTCATCGCCACGCAGATTTCGGGGCTCAAAACTGTCGGGGCGCTGTGGCAGGGTGAGCCCATGGAGACCCCCACCGCTGCCACCAGCGCCGGTGTTACCCCGGAGGTGCTCACCGCCTTCGAAGGGCACCGGCGCGAGCTCTGCGCCTACGCGTACCGCATGCTCGGCTCCTCCTTCGAGGCCGAGGACGCGGTGCAGGAGACCTTCACCCGCGCCTGGAAGTCCTACGGCTCCTTCGAGGGGCGGGCCAGCCTGCGGTCCTGGCTGTACCGGATCGCGACCAATGTCTGCCTGGACATGCTGGACGGCCCGCAGCGCCGGGCGCGGCCGATGGACATGAACGGGCCCTCCCGCCCGGATTCCACGCTGCCCGCCCCGCAGCCGGACTACGTCTGGATCGAGCCGATCCCGAACGCGCTGGCCTTCGGCGCCGACCCGGCCGAGCACGCCAGCACCAAGGACACGCTGCGCCTCGCCTTCGTCGCGGCCTGCCAGCACCTGCCCGCCACCCAGCGCGCCATCCTGATCATGCGCGAGGTGCTCCGCTTCTCCGCGAACGAGACGGCGCAGGCGCTCACCATGTCCCCCGCCTCGGTGAACAGCGCGCTGCAGCGGGCGCGCGCCACCATGTCCAAGGTGACCCCGACCGAGACCGACGAGTACGACGAGAGCAACGAGCAGCAGCGCAAGCTGGTCGACGACTTCGTCGCCGCCTTCGAGGCCTACGACATGGACACGCTGACCACGCTGCTCAAGACCGACGTCGCGCTCTCCATGCCGCCGCTGGAGCTGTGGGTCTCCGGCCCGCAGGACGTCGCGGCCTTCATGCTCGGCCACGGCGCCGCCTGCCGCGATTCCCGGATGGTGCGGCTGGCGGGCGCCAACGGCCTGCCCGCCTTCGGCCACTACAAGCCGAGCGGCGAGCCCGGGCTCTGGAAGCCGTGGTCGATCACCGTGCTCGAGCTGGACGGCGGCGCGGTCGCCGGGCTCAATTTCTTCCTCGACACCGAGCGGCTCTTCCCGCTCTTCGGGCTCCCCCCGGAGTTGCGGGAGCCCGCCTGATTTCTAGAACGAGTTCTACCCCTGCACGATGGGGGCGATCCGGCGCATGGACTCCAGGTCCGGCACCCCGATCAGGAGCATGGTGACGCCCGCCTTCTCCCAGACCGGGAGCTGCGTGCGCACGTGGTCCTCGTCGCCGATAATGGCGGTGTCGAGGATCATCTCGTCCGGCACCGCGGCGGCGGCCTCGGCCTTCTTCCCGGCCCGGAAGAGCTCGGTGATCTCGTCGACCTCGCGGTCGTAGCCCATGCGCCGGTACACCTGGGCGTGGAAGTTGAGCTCCGGCGCGCCCATGCCGCCGATGTAGAGCGACATCACCCAGCGCATGCGCTCGATCTCGGCCGCGGCGTCGTCGGTGACCACCACCTGGCAGCTCGCGGCGATCTCGAAGTCCGCCCGCGAACGCCGGGCGCCCGCGCGCGCGAACCCCTCGTCCAGCCACTCGTTGTACATCCCGGCGAGCCGGGGCGCGTAGTAGATGGCCAGCCAGCCGTCCGCGATCTCGGCGGTCAGCGCGACGTTCTTCGGCCCCTCCGCGCCCAGCCAGATGGGCAGATCCGCGCGCAGCGGGTGGGTGATCGGCTTGAGCGGCTTGCCCAGCCCGGACGACCCCGGCCCGCTGTAGGGCAGCGGGTAGTGCGGCCCCGCGCTGGTCACCGGCGCCTCGCGGGCCAGCACCTGGCGCACGATGTCGACGTACTCCCTGGTCCGCTGCAACGGCTTGGCGAACGGCTGGCCGTACCACCCCTCCACCACCTGCGGGCCGGAGACGCCGAGCCCGAGCACCGCCCGGCCGCCGCTCAGGTGGTCCAGGGTGAGGGCGTGCATGGCGGTGGAGGTGGGGGTGCGCGCGGAGAGCTGCACCACCGAGGTGCCGAGCCGCACCCGGCTGGTCCGCGAGCCCCACCAGGCGAGCGGGCCGAAGGCGTCCGACCCCCACGACTCGGCGGCGAAGACCGCGTCGAAACCGGCCTCCTCGGCCGCCGTCACCATCTCCCCGGCATTGGCGGGCGGGGCGGCCATCCAGTACCCGAGCTGCAATCCGAACTTCATGATCGACTCCCTTTCCGGCCAACTGCTTGCCAGCAGAATAAGAACCTGTTCTACTCGATATCGTGACTCAGGGGAATACTGCTTCCGCCGTCGTCGCGGCCGCACCCGGCAATGATCCGGACCACGCGCCCGACGTACTCAGCGCGCCCCTGCGGGTGCACTTCGACTACACCAGATCGGCGGGCCCGATCATCGGCGCCTTCCTCGGCGGGCTGCGCGCGGGCCGGATCTCCGGTATCCGCGGCTCGGACGGCCGGGTGCTGGTGCCACCGGCCGAGTTCGACCCGGTCACCAGCGCGCCGCTGAGCGAGTTCGTCGAGGTGGCCGAGGTCGGCACCGTCACCTCGTGGAGCTGGGTGAGCGAGCCGCTGCCCGGCCAGCCCTTCGATCGCCCCTTCGCCTGGGCGCTGATCAAGCTGGACGGCGCCGACACCGCCCTGCTGCACGCCGTCGACGTGCCGAGCCCGGACGACATCAGCACCGGCCTCCGGGTCCGGGTGCGGTGGGCGGCCGAGCGCACCGGCTCGATCCACGACATCGCGCACTTCGTCCCCGGCGAGACCGCCGAGCCCGCAGCGGGTTCCGCGGACGCCGAGCCGGTGACGATCCTGACCACGCCGGTGGAGCTGCACTACAAGCACACCGCCTCTCCTCAGGAAACGGTCTACCTGCGCGGGCTGGCCGAGGGCAAGCTCATCGGCGGCCGCACCGACGCAGGCGGCAAGGTGTACTTCCCGCCGCGCGGCGCCAGCCCGACCGACGGCATCCCCACCGACGACATGGTGGAGCTCAGCGACAAGGGCACCGTCACCACCTTCTGCATCGTGAACGTGCCCTTCCTCGGGCAGCGGATCAAGCCGCCGTACGTCGCGGCCTACGTCCTGCTGGACGGCGCCGACATCCCCGTGCTGCACCTGGTGCTCGGCTGCGACGCGAGCGAGGTGCGGATGGGCATGCGGGTGGAGGCGGTCTGGAAGCCGCGCGAGGAGTGGGGCCACGGGCTGGAGAACGTGGACCACTTCCGGCCCAGCGGCGAACCGGACGCCGACTACGAGACCTACAAACACCACCTGTGAGGCCAACCGTGACCGACCACGCCACCGACATCGCAGTCGTCGGCTTCGCCCACGCCCCGCACGTGCCCGAGACCTTCGGCACCACGAACGGCGTGGAGATGCTGGTGCCGATCTTCCAGAAGCTCTACGACCGGCTCGGGATCAGCAAGTCGGACATCGACTTCTGGTGCTCCGGCTCCTCCGACTGGCTCGCCGGGCGCGCCTTCTCCTTCATCTCCGCGGTGGACTCGATCGGCGCGGTGCCGCCGATCAACGAGTCGCACGTGGAGATGGACGCCGCCTGGGCGCTCTACGAGGCCTGGGTGAAGCTCCGCTCGGGGCAGGCGCAGACCGCCCTGGTCTACGGCTTCGGCAAGTCCTCGGCGGGAACCCTGCGCCAGACCCTGACCATGCAGCTGGACCCGTACCTGGTCGGCCCGCTCTGGCCGGACGCCGTCTCGGTGGCCGGGCTGCAGGCCCGCGCCGGGCTGGACGCGGGCCGCTGGTCCGAGCGCGACATGGCCGCCGTGGCCGCGGGCCCGGACGGTGATGTGGAGGCGCTGCTCGCGAATCCCTACACCGCCAACCCCTTCCGCGCGCACGACGTCGCGCCGGTGACCGACGGCGCCGCCGCCGTCGTGCTCGCCGTCGGCGACCGGGCCCGCGAGCTCTGCGAGCGCCCGGCCTGGATCACCGGCATGGCGCACCGCATCGACCCGCAGGCCTTCGGCGTCCGCGACCTCACCGTCTCGCCCTCCACCGCCGCCGCGGCGCAGGCCGTCACCGGCGGCGACACCGCGGGCTTCGACGTCGCCGAGCTGCACGCGCAGTTCAGCCACCAGCAGCTGATCCTGGCCGATGCCATCGGGCTGAAGCCGGAGACCAGGATCAACCCGTCCGGCGGCGCGCTGGCGGGCAACCCCATGTTCGCCGCCGGGCTGGAGCGCATCGGCTACGCGGCGGAGGCGATCATCTCGGGCTCCGCGAATCGGGCGCTGGCCCACGCGACCAGCGGCCCCGCACTGCAGCAGAACCTGGTCACCGTCATCGAATCGGAGAACCGATGAGCTTCCCGGCCGCGGTGCTCGGCACCGGTCAAACCAATCACGTGACGAAACGCACCGACGTGTCCATGGCGGGCATGTGCCGGGAGGCGATCGATCGCGCCCTCGCCGATTCCGGCGTCACCATCGCCGAGATCGACGCCGTCGTGGTCGGCAAGGCGCCCGACTTCTTCGAGGGCGTCATGATGCCGGAGCTGTACATGGCCGACGCGCTCGGCGCGGTCGGCAAGCCGATGATCCGGGTGCACACCGCGGGCTCGGTGGGCGGCTCGACCGGCGTCGTGGCGGCGAACCTGGTGCAGGCGGGCGTGCACAAGAAGGTGCTCGCCGTCTCCTGGGAGAAGCAGTCCGAGTCGAATGCCATGTGGGCGCTGTCGATTCCGGTGCCCTTCACCATGCCGGTCGGCGCGGGCGCGGGCGGCTACTTCGCCCCGCACGTGCGCTCCTACATCCGCCGCTCCAACGCCCCGCTGCACATCGGCGCCATGGTCGCGGCCAAGGACCGGCGCAACGGCGCCAAGAACCCGCTCGCGCACCTGCGCCAGCCGGACATCACCGTGGAGTCGGTGCTGGCCTCGCAGATGCTCTGGGACCCGATCCGCTTCGACGAGACCTGCCCCTCCTCGGACGGCGCCTGCGCGCTGGTCATCGGCGACGCGGAGGCCGCCGAGGCGGTGGAGGCCACCGGCCGCAAGGTCGCCTGGGTGCACGGCACCGCCATGCGCACCGAGCCCACCACCTACGCGGGCCGCGACCAGGTGAACCCGCAGGCCGGGCAGGAGGCGGCGGCCGCGCTCTGGGAAGCCGCGGGGATCAAGGACCCGCTGGCCGAGATCGACGCGGCCGAGATCTACGTCCCGTTCTCCTGGTTCGAGCCCATGTGGCTGGAGAACCTCGGCTTCGCGGCGCCCGGCGAGGGCTGGAAGCTCACCGAGAAGGGCGAGACCGAGATCGGCGGGCAGCTCCCGGTGAACCCCTCCGGCGGCGTGCTCTCCTCCAACCCGATCGGCGCCTCCGGCATGATCCGCTTCGCCGAGGCGGCCAAGCAGGTCATGGACCGGGCGGGCGACTACCAGGTGCCCGGCGCGCGTAAGGCGCTCGGCCACGCCTACGGCGGCGGCTCGCAGTACTTCTCCATGTGGGTCGTCGGCTCGGAGCGTCCGGCGTGAGCGCGCCGCTGAAGTTCACCGTCGGGATCGCGCTCAGCCCGCTGGAGCAGCTGCCCGCGCTGGCCAAGACCGCCGAGGAGGTCGGCTTCGCCTCGATCGCGCTGCCCGACTCGCTCTTCTACATGGAGTCGGCGGCGGCCAAGTACCCGTACACCGCCGACGGCAGCCGATTCTGGGACCAGGACACCCCGTGGGTCGACCCGCTGATCGCCGCCGCCTCGATGGCGGCGGTCACCAGCACGCTGCGCTTCTACACCAATGTGCTCAAGCTGGGGTCGCGCAATCCGCTGCTGCTGGCCAGGCAGGTCGGCTCGGTCGCGAACCTCTCCGGGAACCGGTTCGGCTTCGGCGTCGGGATCGGCTGGGCGCCCGAGGAGTTCGAGTGGTGCGGGGTCCCCTACGAGCGCCGCGGCGCCAGGGTGGACGAGATGATCGAGGTCATCAAGCTGGTGCTGGCGGGCGGGATGGTCGAGTACCACGGCGAGTTCTTCGACTTCGACCGGCTGCAGATCAGCCCGGCGCCGAGCGAGCCGGTGCCGTTCTACATCGGCGGGCACACCAAGGTGGCGCTGCGCCGGGCCGCGAAGGTCGGCGACGGGTGGGCCTCGGCGATGATGACCTACGACGAGCTGGTCTCCACCATCGGCACGCTGCGCGAGCTGCGCGCCGAGTACGGCCGGGCGGACTCCCCGTTCGAGATCCAGGCGGTCTGCGTGGACAAGTTCGGGCGCGCCGGGTACCAGGATCTGGCCGATGCCGGGGTCACCGACGCCATCACCATGCCATGGCTGGCGGACGGGATCGGCTTCGACGGGCCGATCGAGGCCAAGCAGGAGTCGATGCGGAAGTTCGCCGCCGAGTACATCGCCGACCCGATCGTGGGCAAGTCGTGAGCGGGACCGCGCGCGAGGCCGGGCTGGCCTCGCAGGCGGCGGTGCGGGCACGCGACAAGGACGCCTGGCTCGCGCTCTTCGCTCCGGATGGGGTGGTCGAGGACCCGGTCGGCCCCTCCGGCTTCGACCCCGAGGGCAAGGGGCACCACGGCCCCGAGGCCATCGCCGCGTTCTGGGACAAGGCGATCGCGCCCACCGACGCCATCGAGTTCCACTTCGGCGACTCGTTCGCCTGCGGGAACGAGATCGCCTTCACCGGGCTCATCCGCTCCACGCTCGGCGGGCACGTGATCGACGCCGAGGGCGTCTTCACCTACCGCGTCGACGACCAGGGCCGCATCGCCGCGCTCCGTGCCTTCTGGGAGGTGGACCGGGCCATGCAGACGGCCCGCCCCGCGAGCTGACCGCAGACTCCACGAAGGCCGGTCGGCGCGTACG
>NZ_JBHVAK010000111.1:0-10441 GCF_042667085.1 Nocardia sp. NPDC057353 | reverse complement strand
GGTTCTGTCTGCCGAACCCGCACGCGCCGTGGCGTTTTCGCGCTCCCGGCAAACTTTGAGTATTGAATTCTTGTGTCAAGTATGTAACCTTATTCACAAGTGAGAATGCCATTTTCCACCGGTTCGGGAGAGACATGACCGCCGAAGCAACCACCGCCGCGCCCGCGCTGAACACCGACCGCAGGCTGCTGATCGACGGCGAGCTCGTCGGCACCGAGCGCACCTACCCCACCGGCAACCCGGCCACCGGCGAGCTGCTCGGGCACGCCCCGAACGCGGGACCCGCCGACACCGAGCGGGCGATCGCCGCCGCGCGCCGCGCCTTCGACACGACCACCTGGGCCACCGACCCCGGCTTCCGGGCCGACTGCCTGGACCAGCTCTACCGGGCGCTGGTCGACAACGTCGAGGAGCTGCGCGAGCTGACCATCGCCGAGGCGGGCGCGGCCCGGCTGCTCACCGAGCGGGCCCAGGTGGACGCCCCGCTGGAGATCGTGAAGCACTACGCGAAGCTGCTGCGCACCTACGAGTTCCGGCAGGAGCTCGGCGTGCTGGAGTCGCGCGGGGCGAAGCACCGGCGCTGGGTGGAGCAGGAGGCCGCGGGCGTGGTCTCCGCGATCATCGCCTACAACTACCCGAACCAGCTGGCGCTGGCGAAGCTCGCCCCCGCGCTCGCGGCGGGCTGCACCGTGGTGCTCAAAGCCGCCCCGGACACCCCGCTGATCACCCTCGCGCTCGGTGAGCTGATCGCGAACCACACCGATATCCCCGCGGGCGTGGTGAATGTGCTGAGCAGCGACGACCCCGAGGTGGGGCCGCTGCTCACCACGCACCCGGACGTGGACATGGTCACCTTCACCGGCTCCACCGCCACCGGCCGCCGGATCATGGCCGCCGCGGCCGCGACGGTGAAGAAGGTCTTCCTGGAGCTCGGCGGCAAGTCCGCCATGGTGCTGCTGGACGACGCCGACTTCGCGATGCCCGCCATGATGGCGGCCTTCATGATCTGCTCGCACGCCGGGCAGGGCTGCGCCATCACCACCCGGCTGGTGGTGCCGCGGGCGAAGCACGACGAGATCGTGGCCGCGGTGAAGCAGAGCATGGAGAACATCAAGCCGGGCGATCCCGCGCACCCGCACACCTACCTGGGCCCGCTGATCAGCGAGCGGCAGCGGGACAAGGTGCACGCGATGGTGCAGCGCGCCGTCGCGGAGGGCGCCACGCTGGTGACCGGCGGCGAGAAGGTCGACCCCGGTTGGTTCTACACCCCGACGCTGCTCACGAACGTGGACCCGGACAGCGAGATCGCCCAGGAGGAGGTCTTCGGCCCGGTCCTGGTGGTGCTGCCGCACGACGGCGACGACGACGCGGTGCGGATCGCCAACAACTCGATCTACGGGCTGGCGGGCGCGGTCTACAGCGCCGACGAGGAGCGGGCGGTCGCGGTGGCGCGGCGGATCCGGGCGGGCGCGTTCAGCGTGAACGGCGGGCTGTACTTCGCCCCGGACACCCCGTTCGGCGGGTTCAAGCAGTCCGGGATCGGGCGCGAGATGGGCACCGCCGGGCTGGAGGAATTCCTGGAGAGCAAGACCTTCGCCACGGTGGTCCCGTGAACGCGGCGCGTGCCGTGCGCGGAGACCGGGGCCGGTCGCCGGGAGCGCGGCGCCACCGGACCCGGCGCCGATCGGCCCGCGGGTGACGGCCACGGCGCCGGGCAGGCTGCGCGCTGTCGTCCGGGCGGGGTCGCGGCCCATGCAGGCCGTGGGCGGGCTCTTCGCCATGTCGGCCGACGCGGTCCGGTTCCTGTTCAAGCGGCCGTTCCAGACCCGCGAGTTCCTGGAGCAGTCCTGGTTCATCGTCCGCGTCTCGCTGGTGCCGACGCTGCTGGTGGCGATCCCGTTCACCGTGCTGGTCAGCTTCACCATCAATATCCTGCTGCGCGAACTCGGCGCCGCGGACCTGAGCGGGGCGGGCGCCGCCTTCGGCGCGGTCACCCAGGTCGGCCCGATGGTCACCGTGCTCATCGTGGCCGGTGCGGGCGCCACCGCCATGTGCGCCGACCTCGGCTCGCGCACCATCCGCGAGGAGATCGCGGCCATGCAGGTGCTCGGCATCGACCCGGTGCAGCGGCTGGTGACGCCGCGCATGCTCGCCTCCGGGCTGGTCGCCTTCCTGCTCAACAACCTGGTCTGCATCATCGGCATCCTGGGCGGCTACGTCTTCTCGGTCTACGTGCAGGACGTGAACCCCGGCGCCTTCGCCGCCGGGCTCACCCTGCTCACCGGGCTCGACGAGGTGCTCATCTCCTCGATCAAGGCGCTGCTCTTCGGGCTGGTGGCCGGGTTGGTCGCCTGCTACCGCGGGCTGATCGTGACCGGCGGCGCCAAGGCCGTCGGCAACGCGGTGAACGAGACGGTGGTCTACGCCTTCATGGCGCTGTTCGTGATCAACGTGGTGGTCACCGCGATCGGCATCCAGCTGACGGTCCGCTGAGGAGGCAGGCCGTGACCATCGCCGCGCGCTACCCCAAGTACATCCGCCGCATCCGGCGCCCCTACCTCGCGCTCGGCCGGGTCGGCGACCACGCGCTCTTCTACCTCCGCGCGCTGGTCTCCGCGCCCTACGCCGCCTGGCACTACCGCCGCGAGACGATTCGGCTGATCGCCGAGATCAGCATGGGCGCGGGGGCGCTCGCGGTGTTCGGCGGCACCGTGGTGATCGTCGGATTCCTGACCCTGGCCACCGGCGGCACGCTGGCCGTGCAGGGGTACAGCTCGCTCGGCAATATCGGCATCGAGGCGCTCACCGGCTTCCTCTCCGCCTTCATCAACGTGCGCATCTCGGCGCCGGTGGTGGCGGGCATCGGGCTGGCCGCGACCTTCGGCGCGGGCGCCACCGCGCAGCTCGGCGCCATGCGGATCAACGAGGAGATCGACGCGCTGGAGTCGCTGGCCGTCGAGCCGGTGGCCTACCTGGTCGGCACCAGGCTGGTGGCCGGGATGATCGCGATCACCCCGCTCTACGCGCTGGCGGTGATCGCCTCCTTCATCGCCAGCCGGGTGACGACGGTCTTCCTGCTCGGCCAGTCGGCGGGGCTCTACGACCACTACTTCGGCACCTTCCTGAACCCGATCGACCTGCTCTGGTCCTTCCTGCAGGCCATGCTCATGGCGCTGGTGATCCTGCTGATCCACACCTACTTCGGCTTCTTCGCCTCCGGCGGCCCGTCCGGGGTCGGGATCGCGGTCGGCAATGCCGTGCGCACCTCGCTGATCGCGGTCGTCTCGGTGACCCTGCTCGTCTCGCTGGCGGTCTACGGCGCCAACGGCAACTTCGACCTCTCCGGATGAGGACCCCGATGCCCCTGCGCACCCGCCTGCGCCCGTCGCCGGACGCCAAACGCGCCCTGGCCGGGCTGATCTCGATCGGCCTCGGCGTGGCGATCGTGGCCTTCGCGCTGCGCATGTTCGACGGCGGCTTCACCGACACCGTTCCGGTGACGGTGCTCTCGCCGCGCGCCGGGCTGGTCATGAACCCGGACGCCGACGTCAAGCTGCGCGGCGTCACCGTCGGCACCGTGGAGTCCATCGAGACCAGGGCCGACGGGCTGGCCGAGCTCCGGCTCGCCATCCACGCCGGGGAGCTGCGCGACATCCCCGCCGACGTGACCGTCGACATCGCCTCCACCACCGTCTTCGGCGCCAAGTACGTGCAGCTGGTCCCGCCCGCCCGGCCCGGCGGCGCGCACCTGGCCGCCGGGCAGGTGCTGGACGCGCGGCACGTCACCGTGGAGATCAACACGGTCTTCCAGCAGCTCACCACGGTGCTCGGGAAGATCGAGCCGGAGAAGCTGAACGAGACGCTCGGCGCCATCGCGGCCGCCACCAGCGGGCGCGGCGACCGGGTCGGGCAGATGCTCGCCGACCTGGAATCCTTCCTGGCGCAGCTCGACCCGGCGCTGCCCGCGCTCTCCGCCGACCTCGCCGCCGCGCCCGCCGTGCTGAACACCTACGCCGATGCCGCGCAGCCGCTGCTCGACACCGCCGCGAACGCGAGCAGCATCAGCCGCACCCTGGTGGCCGAGCAGCAGAACCTGGACGCCTTCCTGGTCGGGCTGATCGGGCTCGCCGACACCGGCAAGGCGGTGCTCGACGAGAACCACGGCGTGCTCGACAGCACGCTCGCCGCGCTGGTCCCGACCACCACCCTGACCAGGGACTACCGGGCGGCGCTCACCTGCTCGCTGGAGGGGTTCGGCGATCTCTCCCGCTCCAAGCCGGTGGATGTGCCCGGGCTCGGTCTCTCGGCCAACTTCATGCTCGGCATCGAGCCCTACATGTATCCGCAGCACCTGCCCAAGGTCGCGGCCTCCGGCGGGCCGCAGTGCTCGGTGCTGCCGGTGCCGTACGAGGGCAGGCCGCCGTACGTGGTCGCCGACACCGGCGCCAACCCCTTCGAGAGTGGCAGGCAGACCGTGGAACTGAACTCGGCCAGTATCCAGCAGCTGCTGTTCGGACCGCTGCTGACGGGGGCACCGCGATGAAACGGCGCAATGGCCCGCTGCTCAAGTTCGCCGCCTTCGCGGTGGTCATGCTGCTGCTCTCCGGGCTGCTCCTCATGGTGTTCGGCGACTACCGCTCCGGCTCGCGGACGGAGTACGCGGCGATCTTCGCCGACTCCTCCGGGCTGCGCCCCGGCGACACCGTGCGGGTGGCGGGCGTCGAGGTCGGCAGCGTGCGGGAGGTCTCGCTGCGCGCCGACCACGCCGTGCGGGTCACCTTCGACGCCGAGCGCACGCTGGCGCTCACCGCGGGCACCAAGCTCGCCGTGCGCTACCTGAACCTGGTCGGCGACCGCTACCTCGAGCTCACCGACGAGCCCGGCACCCCGGAGCCGCTGGCCGAGGGCGCGGAGATCCCGGCCGAGCGCACCTCGCCCGCGCTCGACCTCGACCTGCTGCTCGGCGGGTTGAAACCGGTGGTGCAGGGGCTGGACTCGCGCCAGGTGAATGCGCTCACCTGGTCGCTGCTGGAGATCGTGCAGGGCCGCGAGGGCACCGTCGAATCGCTCATGGCGCGCACCGCCTCCTTCACCGGCGCGCTCGCCGCCGACGGCCAGGTGATCCAGCAGCTCATCGACCACCTGAACACCGTCGTGCAGACGCTCGCCCGGGACGGCGACCGGTTCGGCGCCACCGTCGACCGGCTGGACCGGCTCGTCGCCGAGCTGGCCGCGGAGCGCGACCCGATCGGCGACGCGATCACCGCGCTGGACACCGGCACCGCCACCATCGCCGGGCTGCTCACCCAGGCCAACCCGCCGCTCGCGGGCACCGTGGACCAGCTGAACCGGCTCGCGCCGCTGATCGACGACGACAAGCAGACGCTGAGCGACGCACTCGGCCGGGCGCCGGGGAACTTCCGCAAGCTGGTGCGCGCGGGCACCTACGGCAACTTCATCCAGTACTACATCTGCTCGATCATCGTGCGGGTCAACGACCCGGCCGGAAACGTGGTGGTGCTGCCCGCGATCGAGCAGACGACCGGAAGGTGCAGCAGGTAATGCTGGAGTACCGCGGAAACCACCTCGCCAGGCACGGCACCGTCGGCGTCGTCCTGATGGTCTGCGTCATCCTGCTCGGGCTGCAGGCGCAGCAGTTCATCACCTGGGTCAGCACCGTCCGCTACCACGCGGTCTTCGCCGAGGCGGGCGGGCTCTCGGTCGGGGACGACGTGGTGGTCTCCGGGACGAAGGTGGGCCGGGTCGCCGCCGTCGCGCTGGTGGACGGCGACGCGCGCGTCACCTTCGCCGTCGACGAGACCGTCGTGCTCGGCGATGCCACCACCGCCAGGATCAAGACCGGCTCCCTGCTCGGGCAGCGGGTGCTCACCCTGGTCTCGGAGTACTCGGCGGGCTCGCGGCCGCTGCGGCCGTCGGACACCATCCCGGTCGAGCGCACCGGCTCGCCGTACTCGCTGACCGACGCCGTGGGCGAGCTGACCACCAACGTCACCGAGACCGACACCGAGGCGCTGAACCAGTCGCTGGACATGCTCGCCACCACCATGGATCGGATCGCCCCGCAGATCGGCCCGGCCTTCGACGGCCTCACCGAGCTCTCCCGCTCGCTGAACGGCCGCAATACCGCGCTGCGCGACCTGCTCGCCGCCACCGCCGACGTCACCGGCATCCTCGGCGAGCGCGGCGCCCAGGTGAACAGCCTGATCCTGAACGCCAACGACCTGCTCGGCGTGCTCGCCGCGCGCAGGCAGGCGATCGTGGAGCTGCTGGCCAACACCACCGCCGTCGCCGACCAGCTCACCCGGCTGGTCGCGGAGAACGAGGCCGAGCTGGCCCCCACCCTGGATCGGCTGAACTCGATCGCCGCCATGCTGCAGGAGAACCGGGACAATATCGCCGCGGCGCTGCCCGGGCTGGCCAAGGTCGCCATGACCCAGGGCGAGGCCGTCTCCGGCGGGCCGTTCTACAACGCCTACGTCGCGAACCTGATTCCGGCGCAGGTGATCCAGCCCTTCATCGACCAGGCCTTCGGGATCCAGCCCGCGCCGACCCAGGAGCCGCCCCGATGACCCGCAGAATCCTGCTCGCCTGCTGTGCGCTGCTGGTCGTGGCGGCGCTCGCCGTCGCAGGGACCTACGGCTACCGCGCGGCATTCGGGCCGCGCACCATCACCGCGGTGTTCAGCACCGCCACCGCCATCTACGAGGGCGACGACGTGCGGGTGGCCGGGGTGAAGGTCGGCCGGATCGCCGAGATCCGGCCCACCGGCACCACCGCCGAGATGGTGCTCGAGGTGCGGCGCGGGGTCGAGATCCCGGCCGACGCCAGGGCCGTCGTGGTGGCGCAGAGCCTGGTCGACGCCCGCTACGTGCAGCTCACCCCGTCCCACCGCGGCACCGGGCCGACCCTGGCGGACGGCGCGGTGATCCCGCTGGAGCGCACCGCCGTCCCGGTGGAGTGGGACGAGGTGAAGACCCAGCTCACCCGGCTCGCCACCGAGCTCGGGCCCGACGCCGACCTGGCCTCCAGCTCCACCGGGCGCTTTATCGACAGCGCGGCGCGGGCCATGGACGGCAACGGCGCGAAGCTGCGCAGCACGCTGCTCGAGCTCTCCGCGCTCGGCCGGGTGCTGGCCGACGGCAGCGGCGACATCGGGAGCACGCTGCGCGACCTGCAGCGGTTCGTGACGGCGCTGCGGGACAGCGATGTGCAGATCGTCGCGTTCCAGAACCGGCTCGCCACGCTGACCAGCGTGCTCGACGACAGCCGCTCCGAGCTGGACGCGGCGCTGGCGAGCCTCTCGGTCGCGGTGGGGGAGGTGCAGCGGTTCGTCACCGCCAACCGGGATCGGGCCACCGAGCAGGTGCAGCGGCTCACCGACGTCACCCAGAACCTGGTGGAGAACCGGGACGACCTGGAGCAACTCCTGCACGTCTTCCCGACGAGCATCGCCAACTTCTACAACATCTACAACCCGGACACCGCCACCGAGGCGGGCGTCTTCGTGCTGAACAACTTCAGCGACCCGATCCAGTTCGTCTGCTCGGCCATCGCCAGCCTGGAGAACGGCACCTCCGAGGAGGGGGCGCGGAAGTGCCGCGAGTACCTGGGGCCGGTGCTCGGGCTGCTGAACTTCAACTACCTCCCGGTCCCGGTGAACCCCGCGCTCGGCCCCACCGCGCGCCCGGAGAGCCTGATCTACACCGAGGACGATCTGATTCCCCGGGTGGTGGACACGACCTCCCCGCCCCCGCCGCCCCTCCCCGACCTCGGGGCCATCCTCTTCCCCGGAAGGTAGTGAGCCCGTGTCCACCTCCGGAAAACGTGAGTCGATAGCCCCCGCCGGGCCGCTGCGCGCGATCGCGATGGCCCTCGGTACCGCGGCGGTGGCGACGAGCTGCGCCTGGAACGGCGTCGAAACCCTGCCCCTGCCCGGTGCGCCGGGACAGGGCAGCGATGCCGTGACCATCGACGTGGAGATGGCGAATATCGGCACCCTGGTGCAGAATTCGCCGGTCTTGGTCGACGACGTCGTGGTCGGCAGCGTGAGCGACATCCGCCTGGACGGCTGGCACGCCGTCGTCCAGGCGTCGATCCGCCCGGACGCCGCCGTGCCCGCGAACGTCGTCGCCACCATCGGCCAGACCAGCCTGCTCGGCTCCAGCCACCTCGCGCTGAACACCCCGCCCGACGCGCAGCCCGCAGGCGAACTGGTTTCCGGCACCAGGATCGCGCTGAACAATTCGTCCACCTACCCCTCCACCGAGCAGACCCTGGCCTCGCTCTCGGTGGTGGTGAACGGCGGCGGCCTCGGCCAGCTCGGCGAGATCATCCACAGCCTGAACGACGCCTTCGACGGCAGGCAGGAACAGGTCGGCGCGCTCCTGGACCGGCTGAACACGATCATGGGCACCCTGGACGGCCAGCGCGCCGACATCCTCGCCTCGATCGACGCGCTGAACCGGCTCGGCGGCCGCTTCGCCGAGCAGCGCGACACCGTCACCCGGACCCTGAACGAGCTGCCCCCGGCCCTGGATGTGCTGATCGCCGAGCGCCCCGCCATCACCGACGCGCTGAACCGCCTGCGTGCCTTCAGCGACACGAGCACCGCGGTGGTCCGCGACGTGCAGGCCGACCTCGTCGCCAACCTGCGCAACCTGGAGCCGACGCTGGCCGCGCTGGCCGACGTCGGCCCGCAGATCGACGCCGCGCTGGCCTACGCGACCGTCTACCCGTACGGGCAGAAGACGATCGACGGCGCGGCGCGCGGCGACTACCTCAACCTGTTCGCGACCGTCGACCTCACCATCCCCCGGTTGCGGCGGGAGCTGCTGCTCGGCACCCCTTACGGCGACCCGACCGCGGTGGTGCAGGCCGCCGTCGGCGACCCCGGCTACGCCAAGCAGACCACCGATCCACTCCGCGTCGGCATCGGAGGCCGCTGAATGCTGCTGTCCCGCTTCGTCAAATTCCAGCTGGTCACCTTCGCGGTGCTCTCGGTGATCGGGCTGACCGTGATGGCGACGGTCTACATGAAGTTGCCGACGCTGGCCGGGGTCGGCACCATGCGGGTCACCGTCGAGCTGCCCGCCACCGGCGGGCTCTACCGGTTCGGCAACGTCACCTACCGCGGCGTCGAGGTCGGCAAGGTGACCTCGGTCGAGCTGACCGACGACGGAGTGCTCGCGCACCTCGCGATCGACTCCGGCCGCGACATCCCGGCCGACCTGGAGGCGCAGGTGCGCAGCGTCTCCGCCGTCGGCGAGCAGTACGTGGAGCTGCGCCCGCGCACCGACGCGGCGCCGTTCCTGCGCGACGGTTCGGTGGTCGCGCGGCGCGACACCACCATCCCGCAGCCGGTCGGCCCGATGCTGGACGCGCTGAGCGCGCTGGTCGGCACCATCCCCACCGACGCGCTGCACGACCTGCTCGGCGAGCTCTTCACCGGGCTGCACGGCGCCCAGTACGACCTGGAGACGCTGCTCACCTCGGGGCAGACCATCGCCACCGAGCTGAACGGGGTGGCGCCGCAGACCCGCACCCTGATCGAGGACGCGCGGCCGCTGCTCGACTCGCAGGTACAGTCGGCCGACGCCATCCGGATCTGGACCCGCAGCCTCTCCGGGGTCACCGCCCAGCTGGTCGCCAACGACCCGCAGCTGCGCGAACTGCTGCACTCCGGGCCGGGGTTCAGCGCGGAGCTGGAGCAGCTGCTCGGCCAGGTGCGGCCGACGCTGCCGATCCTGCTCGGCAACCTGACCAGCGTCGGGCAGCTCGCGGTCACCTACAACGCCGGGCTGGAGCAGCTGCTGGTGCTGCTGCCGCCCTCCATCTCCATGATCCAGGCGGTGCAGCCGAACCGGAACGCCTCCGGGCTCGGGCTCGGCGACTTCCGGATCAGCGGCGTCTCCGACCCGCCCGCCTGCACCGTCGGCTTCCTTCCGCCCTCGGAGTGGCGCTCGCCGGAGGACACCTCCGTCATCGACACCCCCGACGACCTGTACTGCAAGCTGCCGCAGGACTCGGATATCGCCGTGCGCGGCGTGCGCAACATCCCGTGCGCGAACAACCCGGACAAGCGCGCCCCCACCGCCGCGCTCTGCCACAGCGAGGAGGGGTTCGTCCCGCTCGCCACCGAGCAGCCGCTGCTCGGCCCCTACCCCCGCGACCCCAACCTGGAGGGGCAGGGCATCCCGCCGGACTCGCGCTACGGAACCGCGCCCGCCTCCTTCGGGACGGCGCAGTACGACCCGCACACCGGCAACTACCTGGGCCCCGACGGAAAGCTCTACCAGCAAACCGATCTCGCCGACAAGGCGGCGGTCTGGACGGACATGTTCCCGCACTGAGCGGACCCGTCCAAGCCGATCCGCGACCCGCACGGCCGCTGGGCGTGCCTACCTCCCAACACGCGTCGGGC